>JAAPAA010000275.1 GCA_012274165.1 Thiobacillaceae bacterium | reverse complement strand
TGTGTAGCCGACGTTTTCCAGATCGTTGTGCTTGCCGCCTGCGCGCACGCAGCGCTGCGACGACACCGCGCGGGTATAGGCGCGGGTGTCCTGGCCGGTGAACACGTCCTTGAACTGCACCATGCCGGCATTGGTGAACAACAGCGTCGGATCGTTGCCGGGAACCAGCGAACTGGACGCGACAATGGTGTGGCCTTTGGAAGCAAAGAAATCGAGAAAACTCTGGCGGATGGCGCTGCTTTTCATGGTGATGGGCTGGGGTTAAATGTTGAGGCTGCGTGCGCGAACGGCGGACAATGAGGCATTGTATCCGCTAAAGTTCTGCGCTTACAGGCGCTGGGAGTGAGGAAGATGGACGAGGACAAAGTAATCGCGGCAACGCGGGAATGGCTGGAAAAAGCGGTCATCGGATTGAACCTGTGTCCGTTCGCCAAGGCGGTTTACGTCAAGAACCAGGTGCGTTTTGTGGTGAGTTCGGCCAGGGGTCTGGATGGCTGGCTGGAAGATCTGGATCGCGAGCTGGACTTTCTGGCCGCTGCCGATCCCGAGACCATCGATACGACCTTGCTGATCCACCCGACGCTGCTGCCGGATTTTCTCGATTTCAATGATTTCATGCAGCTGGCTGAAGCTGCCGTGGACGAACACGGGCTGGAAGGCGTGATCCAGATTGCCAGTTTTCATCCTCGCTTTCAGTTCGAGGGTACCGCTCCCGATGATCTCGGCAATTACACCAATCGCGCGCCGTTTCCCATCCTGCATCTGTTGCGCGAGGCCAGTATCGAGCGCGCGGTGGCCGTGTTCCCCGAGGCGGAAACGATCTATCAGCGCAATATCGAGACACTGGAGCAACTGGGGCAGTCAGGCTGGGACGCCTTGTTGGGCAAGCCGCAGACATAAGGGGCAACAAAAAAGGGGCTGATTGCCCCTTTTTTGTTGCCGTCGGCAGGGTTCAGGAATACGACCCGCCGTAATTGGCGATGCCCGGATTGCCCTTGCCGACCCCGACGATTTTCGGGGTGTTCAGCTTGACGCCCTTGACGACTTTAATGTCGCGCAAATAACTGGCAACCACGTCCCACACCGGCTCGCCCGTCGCGCCTTCTGCCACGGGTGCCCAGCCGGCCACGATGTAGGTTTTGCCGGGATCGACTGGCTTGCCCTTCATCATCATGCCGCTGATGCGCTGGCCCATTTTTTTGGTCGGGTTGATGGTGTACTCGATGCCGCCTACGCGCACCATGTCGCCGCCCTGCTGGTAGTAGGGGTCGGCATTGAACAGGTTGTCGGCGACATCTTCCATGATGGACTTGATGGTTTCGCCGGTCATGTTGGTCAGCGTGGTCTGCGGATAGGTGATCGCAGTCTGGTCCATCAAGCGCTCCATGGTGATGGGGTCGCCCGGCAGCAGGGTGGTGCCCCAGCGGAAGCCGGGCGAGAAGGCGGCGTCGGCGCCTTTGACTTCCATCAGCGCGTCAACCAGCAGTTGATCCCAGGTGCCGTTGAAGTTGCCGCGTCGATAGAGGAAATCGTCGGTGACGGCAAGCTTCTCGTTCAATTTGGCCTCGTAGGGCGCACGCACTTTCTTGATCAGGGCGTCCATTCCCGGGTCGGCCGGCAGCAGATTGGAAAACACCGGCAGCAGGCGGTACTTGAAGCTTTGCACTTTGCCGCCACGGACATCGAAATCCATCACGCCGAGGAATTTGCCGTTGGAGCCGGCGTTGGTGACCAGCGTGACGCCCTTGGCATTTTTGACCGGAACCGGTTTTGGCACGCCGTCGTGGGTGTGGCCGCCGAAAATGGCGTCGATGCCGGTGACGCGGGTGGCCAGCTTGAGGTCGACGTCCATGCCGTTGTGCGACAGCAGGATGACGACCTGGGCGCCTTTGGCGCGCGCCTCGTCCACCCATTTCTGCATGCTGTCGTCGCGGATGCCATAACTCCAGTCCGGCACATGGTAGCGCGGGTTGGCAATCGGGGTGTAGGGGAAAGCCTGGCCGAGGATGGCAACTTTGACGCCATTCATTTCCTTCATCACGTAGGGTTTGAACACCTGATCGCCAAAGTCGTTGGTGACGATATTCTGCGCGACGAAATCGACGCCGGCGTTCTTGAAATCCTTGTTGACGATTTCCATGACACGGGTTGCACCGAACATCGCTTCCCAGTGCGGCGTCATGACGTTGACCCCAAGCGCGATGCCTGCGTCGACCATGTCCTGCGCATTGGTCCACAGCGAGGTGGCAGATCCCTGCCAGGTGTCGCCGCCGTCGAGCAGGAGTGCGCCGGGGCGCTGCGCGCGCATTTTGTCGACCAGGGTTTTCAGGTGGGCGAAGCCGCCGACCTTGCCGTAGACTTTGGCGGCTTCTTCAAAATTCAGATAGGTGAATGCATGTGCGTCCCGGCTTCCGGGCTGGATGCCATATTGCTTCAGAAAATGCTCGCCAACCAGATGGGGGGCTTTGCCATAAGCGCTGCCTACGCCGAGGTTGACGTTGGGCTCACGAAACCACACCGGCAGCAACTGGGCATGACAGTCGGTGAAATGCAGGAACGAAACATTGCCGTGACGCGGCATATCGTAGAAATTGGCAGGCGCGTTACCCGCCAGCGCAGACTTGCTGTCCAGCGCCATGCCGGAAGCGGCAGCGATGGCCAGCAGTTGCAGAAATTCGCGGCGATTCATGTGCATGGGGTTTTCCTCGGAATGGGTGCAGTCGTCTATTTTCGGTGCGCATGCCAGATCGGTAAATAGTAGCTCTGGCTCATTCGGCTCGCCCCCTTTGTGTCGATGCAAATAGAAAAGCCCGGTTGCCCGGGCTTTCTATCAAGTGCGGCGTCCGGTTGCCCGGGCTTTTCGCACAAGCCCCCCGCTTTTACTTGCGGAACACCGAGGCCTTCATCGGCAGGCCGTTGGACAGCGAGGAGTGGAAATACTCCAGGTTGTTCATGACGGTGCCGCCTTGTGGCGGAGGCACGGCGCGTACCTGTTTGAAGCAGCCGTCATAGCGCTGCTGCAGTGTGACCAGGGTGTCGCCGCCGCGAAATACCGGCCAGTGCACGGCTTGACCGATTGCCGGCGAGATCAGTTCCGAGCGCAGGCGGTTGCCGGCATTCTGCACGTGACAACTGGCGCACGCGAAGTTGAGCTGACCACTGCGGCTGTAAAAGGTCTTTTTGCCGTCTTCATACGCTGCGATTGCATTGGGGGTCTCGACCTTGATGTTCATGATCATGCCATTCGACAGCGTACGCATGTAAGCAGTCAGCACGCCCATGGTCTTCATGTCGCTGACCTTGTAGGCTTCCTCGCCGTTGGCGGTGCGGCAGGTGTTGATCGCATCCTGCAAGGTCACGACCTTGCCCTTGGCCTCGTCAAACATCGGGTAGTTGCCGGCAATCTGATTGCCGCCATTGGGAAGGCAGCTGGAATAGGTTTTACCGTTCTTGAACGGGGTTTCCCACATCTTGCGGCCCTTCTCAATATCCGACTCAAACGGTGGGAACTCCATAATGGCGTCGTACTGCGACTTGCTGTCGGCATCGAACGACAGTGCGCCGTAGACATAGTCTTCGATTTTGATGTTGGGATATTTGTTTGTGTAGTACTTGGTGAGCTCCTGCCGATCCCCTTCGGGGGAAGCGTGCGCGGTAGTCGCGCCCAGGACAATGCCCAGTCCGGCCATCCCCGCCAGCAGTTTCATAATCATTCGTTGTTTCATGCCGTCCTCCAGATACCTGATGAATTGACGCGGGAGCGGAGCCCCTGCTCCGCTCGATTGCTGCCTGGCTCAACCAATAGTGGCTTCGGCGGTGTTTTTGTCGCCCTTGTTGTCGGTCCAGTTGACGACCACTTTATCGCCAGCTTTGGGTCCCTTGACCTTGAATCCCAGGTAGGGATTTTTGGAAATCCCGCTGCCCAGGTTGGCAGACAGCACCGTGGCGCCGTTGATCGTGGCGGTGACTTCCTGGATGAAATGGGCGGGCACCAGTTGGCCGGTCTTGGCGTCTTTGCGCTGACCAGTTTCCATCGGGTGGTTCATCAGCACCTTGACGTCGGCAACATCGCCAGCCATGGTGGCACGGATACGCATGGGTTCAGCCATTTGGCTTTCCTTTCTAAATTAACGGTTCAATTCGACTTGATGATTGCTGGGGTCGGGGGATTAACCGCCGCAGCCGCCGATGGTGACTTTGACTTCCTTGGCTGCCGTATAGGATTTGCCGCCTGCCTTGACGACCGCACGGACGAGCGAGGTCTGGCCCATTTTGATGCGGGTGGAGACAAAGCCCAGGGCGCCGCCGGATAGCGTGAAATCGCCCACCAGCGGGGTGCCGTTCTTCTCGGCAATGATCGCGATGCCGGTGGTGCCGGCGATGTTGCTGGTTACTTCCACCGGAACGACTGCGCCGTTTTCAGCGATGTCCGGCGCCTTGATGACGATGTCCTTGCTGTCGGCCGGGGCGGACACGCCGAGGCCTTTCATCGCATCGCCGACGCTCTTGGCGTCGAAGGCGGCTGCGTTCCAGGCAGCCATGGCCTGGGTGGGTTTCAACAGGCCAGCGGCAACTGCGATGGCTATGGTACTGGCGCCAGCGGCGCCTTTCAGGACATTTCTACGTAGTGAATTCATTGGATATTTCTCCTGGAGTGAATGATGAAAACAGGGATTACAGACCG
>JAAPAA010000274.1 GCA_012274165.1 Thiobacillaceae bacterium | reverse complement strand
GATCTTGTTGGCGACGGCCGGCGGCATGTTCGGCGGCCCCCACACGTCGAAACCGAAGACCGGGATGTCGACGTTCATCCCGAGTTCCTTGACGGTGGGCACGTCGGGCATTTCCGGAATCCTGGATGGATAGGCGACGGCCAGGGCCCGGGATTTTCCGCCCGCCACGTTCGGATAGACTTCGGGCGGCTGCCCGACGCGGTACGTCACCTCGCCGGCGAGCATCGCCATCCCGCTTGGGCCGCCGCCGCGGTATGGCACATAGATGACGTCGATGCCGGCGGCCTTGGCCGTCTCCAGCGCGATCAGGTTCATCATGCCGCCCTGCGCCGGGCCGCCGACGCTCAGCTTGCCCGGGTTCTGCTTGCCGTAGGCCACGACATCCTTCCAGCTCTTGAACGGCGACTCAATACGGGTCTCGAGCATGGCGTAGGGCATCTGTCCGGTCTGGCCCAGGATCGTCAGCTGATGCCAGAACATGCTGTCGAAGATGCCGCCGGAGTAGTAATACCCCAGGAGCGCGGCGTGGCCGGCCAGCATGAGAGTGTTCCCGTCGGGCGCCGCTCGCAGCAACTCGTTTACGGCGATTTTGGTCGAACCTCCGGGCATGTTCATTACCACGACGGTGGCGCCCAGGATTTCGCCCAGCGGCTTCTGCAAGGCGCGCGCGATGAGGTCGTTGGCCCCGCCGGCCGCGAACGGAACGATCATGCGGATCGGCTTGTCGCCGAAGCCCTGCGCGTGGCCGGCTGCGGCCACGCCGAGCAGCAGCGTGATGGCCAATAACTTCAGACGCGAGCGTGCGTTCATTCTGTGTCCTTTGTATTTAGGTTGTCCATAGAAGAGTTGTTGGTCGATCCTTAGGCGCATCGGTCACGGTCGCTTGCCCATTCTGTTGCGCGGAGGCCCTGTGACCATACCCGGTTGGGCGCAGGGATTCAACATGTGAAAGGGCAGGATTTCCATGAGCCGCGCCCGGTGCGTCACCAGACGCATTGCTGCGTGTCCCGGCCCGGCTAGACCTACGTACGTTTGTTCGCGGCCCTGACCAGCATTTTGGGGGAAGGATAGGGGGCATGTCAGGGCTATGCGAGCGGCGGAACCGAGGCTTCATGCGCTGCCCCATCAGAGTTGGACCGCCTCCCTGCCAGCGCGTTTCGGCAAGGGGGCCGACTCGTGAAAGAGCTGGGCTGAAGGACCACTGAATCTCCCCAGGGCTAAAGCCCGGGGGTTCTGAGCTCAGATCCAGAGCCTCTCTTCGGCTCTCGGCTTGCGCCTACAGCATCCGAAGCATCGACTCTGGCAAGGGCTCTTTGCCGTGCGACCCGTTCTGGCGCAGACAGCTGGTTGGCTGCCGACGCGGCGGCGAGCAAGCTCGCCACGCTCACAGGTTGTTGTCGCATCCACCCCGCACGGCCTAGCAGCGATTGCGCAGCCGGCCAGGCCGCTTGGGCCTGGCGCTGGTGGATGGCGTCCTTGCCGGCTGTCGCCGCCAAGAACGCAGAGTACATGTCGCGCTGGACCACCCCAGAGCCGTCGCCCAGTACGTGCCAGCGCTCAGACAGGCGCTTCTTCTTCGTGCAGGTGTCGGTGGTGTGGGAAGCTGCCGTTGCTCGCAATCATGCTGCCGCAGTATTCTCTGCTCCAGCCGGATCCGTTCGGCTGGAATCCCCGGGCACGATTCGTCGGAATCGTCGGTCACTTCGCCGCGGAATACCCCAACTTGTCCAAACCTCCCGGTGTATCTACAATGACTATACATAGATTATTTAAGGCTCAGCCATGAGAGTGGAACTTGCTAAGTGGGGCAACAGCGCCGCTGTCCGCGTCCCGACATGGGCACTTCAAGCCGCGGGCCTTCAAATTGGCCAGGCCTTGGAGCTTCGTGCCGAGGGGCGTCGCCTCACGCTGGAGCCTGCTGCGGAAAATCTCGATGATTTAATCGCGCGCATCACGCCTCAAAACCGGCATGAGGTTGGATTTGATGATCAATCAGTCGGTGCCGAGATTTGGTGACCGCTGCGGCTGGGTATGTCCCTGATCGCGGGGACCTTGTTTGGCTGGACTTTGCCCCACAAGCGGGCCACGAGCAAGCCGGACGACGCCCAGCGCTAGTGCTCTCGCCGGCGTCGTACAACAGCAAGAGTTCGCTGATGCTTTGCTGCCCGATCACGACCCAAGCGAAGGGATACCCGTTCGAGGTGCCTGTTGCGCCAGGCGGAGGAACCAACATCTCAGGCGTTGTGCTGTCTGATCAAGTGCGCTGTCTCGATTGGGCTCAACGCAATGCGGCGAAGATTGGTTTCGTCACCTCCCAATGTGCGCTGGACGTGAGTGCAAAGATCAAAGTCCTTCTTCCTTGAGGGCGTTAGCCTCGCGGATTGCGTCTGAAGAGGCCAGCGAGCCGGCGGAATTCCCCATGCGAGCGCAACCATTCTCGGCATCTTGGAGTTCCTCACGGACACGAAGTGGCGCAGACAGGGCGGGCGCCTACACGTCTTGACTTCCGCGGAAGGAATCGTAGTTCCGTGTTGGGAACTTGACTTCCTAGTAAATGCACTCTACGATGTCAGCACCATGCAGCCCTCGTCCGTCCAGAGTTTCGTGCGCTTTCCGCTGACCCAGCTGCTGGCCAGCGGCGGGCACGTCCGTGTGCTGCGCGCGCTGCTCAGCCACGGCGGCGCCCAGAGCGCGGCGCAGTTGGCTTCCGACTGCGCCATGACGGCGCGGGGCGTTCGCAACACGCTCGATGCCCTGGTTGCGCAGGGCGCCGTCAAGGTGATGGGCCCGGCTGGCGTCAGGCTCTTTGCACCGGCACTCGACCAGCCGCTAGTATCTTCGCTGGCCCGGCTTTTCGAAGCCGAACACCAGCACTGGCAGTGGCTGCAGGAGCAACTGCGCGACGGGCTGGCCGCTGAAAAACAGATTCGCTCGGCATGGCTGTACGGCAGCGTCGCGCGCGGCACGGACGAGCCTCGAAGCGATATGGACGTCGCGCTCGTGCTTGCCGTTGACAGCGTGGACGCAAGTCGCCAGGTGCGCGACGCCCTGCAGGTGCTGGGTGACCGGCTGGGCGTGCCCATCTCCCCGGTGGTTCTCACGCCCTCGGAGCTGGCCAAGCTGCCCTCAAGTGACCACTGGTGGTCGGAGGTGCGCCGGGACGCGAAAGTACTCAAAGGGGTCGCACCGGCCAAGGAAGCAGCCCGGTGCGCCAAGGCGGCACAGCCAGCATGACCGGCAAGAGCCCGCGCAAGAAGGTCGACGCGCTGTATTGGCAGGGCCGCTTGCGCGTGGCGCAGGCGTACCTCGAAGCCGCGCAGCAGGCGCATCTGCTTGCGGAGGTGGGCCAGGACTGCAATCCCGTTATCAGCCAGATTGTGTTGTCGGCCATTGGGTTCGGCGACACCTCACGGCCAAGCGCGCGCAGGTCGTCAACTGAGATTCGGCTAGCCGACCACGGTCCGAAATCCCAAATTCATTCAGCCCGTGCGGCCCCCAATCGCAGCGAAATTCCAGAATGCCGCCACATTTCGGGATTTCCACTCCAACGAGAACGCGGTGGCGCCCCTTTCCCAATGGGGTCGAGCACTTTCACTGGTTAAGTTCTCTGACCGGCAAGTCCAAAGACGGTAGTTGGTTTAGTTCGCTCACTAATGCCGGATGTCGGCTACCCCATTGGGGGTGGCATGCCTACCGGGATACGTTAGTTCCGCGCCGACTATGAGCGGCCGTTTCGCGGCTCAAATCCCCGCCGGCTTGACCATCGTGGACATCCGATCCACGCCCCGCAGCTTGATCACCTTGAGTTCGGCGCCGTGCAGCAGCGTTAGCTCGTTCTCGTCGTCGCTCGCCTTACGCATTGTGGAATGGCGATGGCGCACCATCTTGACGATGGCCGATTGACAGTGCGCAAGTTTGTAGCTATATTGAGCTCTGATTACGGAGCCAAAATGGAAGCTATT
>JAAPAA010000273.1 GCA_012274165.1 Thiobacillaceae bacterium | reverse complement strand
TCATCGGGCAGCGCTGGTGGGGCGCAGTTTTCCTGGTCCGCCACGTTGCCGGGCGGTGGCGCGGGAACGAATTTGACCGGCACAAACATTCTGCTGGATTCAGGAGTGTTTCTCGCATTCGCGGATGGCACCAACGTTGCATTCCAAGCCGGCGACCGGTGGAATTTGTTTGTCCGCCCTGACCTGCGGAATCCGACGAATACGGACCTGATTTTGACAAGCGTCAACAGCGTGGCAACCTGCTCGACTTGTCACGATGAGCACAGCGAAGCGCTGCCGCCGTTTGATCCGAACGCGCAGCCTTACACGACGAATCTCGCCGGGACTTTCATCGGCACGAACCGCCATTTCATGCGCATCGCCAATGACACGCACCAACTGTGCAACGACTGCCATGCGGCGCGCGTTGTGACGAATGCCATCTTCGGTTCGCATCCGGTGGAAGTTGGCCTGGTCGCCGATGCTTACCACAAGACCCCGTTGCTGCTCCAATTGGAAGGCGGCTCCGGCAATCTCGGCTGCCTGACCTGCCATGAGATTCATCACGGCGCGGACAATGACGGCAAAT
Source organism: Thiobacillaceae bacterium (assembly GCA_012274165.1). Classification (GTDB taxonomy): domain Bacteria; phylum Pseudomonadota; class Gammaproteobacteria; order Burkholderiales; family Thiobacillaceae; genus Thiobacillus. The sequence goes on along the minus strand of JAAPAA010000273.1, from coordinate 5,710 downwards.
TGCTCCAATTGACCAACAGCGTTTCGCTTTGCGTGGACTGCCACACGCTGGCGAACACCGCCACGCCGGCGGCGCATTTTGTCCGCACCAACACCGCGACGCTCTGGCCCGGCGGCAAAAACGGTTCGCTCATGCCCGCGCGCACCGACCTGAACGATCGCGGCACCTGCCTGAACTGCCACGCGATTCACGGCTGGCCGGACGCGGCGAATCCAACGAATCATTACCCGCATCTGCTCGCGGATTATCAGGAAAAATTTTGCTATACCTGCCATGGCGCCACCGGCCCGGCGGTCAAGCAGGTGCAGACAGCGTTCGCCGGCACCTATCATCATCCCGTTGCCGACAACGATCCGAAGCGTCGCGCGGGCCGGTCTGTCGAATGCGAGGACTGCCACAACTCGCACCGGGCCCAGAGCGCCCCGGCTCTGGCGCCTGCCGCCTCCGGTCCGCTCTACGGGGTGCGGGGCATTTCCGCCGCCGGGGATCCCGTGGCGAGCGCGAGCTACCAGTACGAAATCTGTTTCCGCTGCCACGCCGACAACAGCTTCTACGCGAGCCAGACGGTGCTGAGGCAGGTCCAGGAGCTGAACACCCGCCTGGACTTCGACCCGGAGAACCCCTCCTTTCACCCGGTGCTGCGCATCGGCAAGGGAACCCGGGTGCCGAGCCTGCGCACCACCTACAGCACAAGCAGCATGATCTACTGCACCGACTGCCACTCCAACGACGACGCCAGCCAGGCGAAGGGGCCGCACGGCTCCAGCTACCAGCATATCCTGGTCGCCCAGTACCTGACCGACAGCTACCCGCTTAGCTACAGCGAGGCAAACTACGCCCTTTGCTTTCGCTGCCATGACCCCGGGATACTGCTCGACCCCCTGAAATCCGCCTTCCCCTCGCACCAAAAGCACGTGGTGAATAAAAGGACTCCCTGCTCTGTCTGCCACGACCCCCACGGCGTTTCCCGGCTGCGGGGCGGCAACGTCACGGCAAACGCCCACCTGATAAACTTCGACCTGCGCTTCGTGGCCGGCGGGGCCAGCTACGATTCCGGCTTCAAGCGCTGCTCCGTGAGCTGTCACGCGCACAATCCGAAGAGTTACTGAGCCCGCTCCCGGGCCGCACCGGCTTTGGGACTGGCTCCGCAGGTGCCTGTCCCCCTGTCTGTAAGGCCAACTCTGCCAAATGTGGTCGCACTGTTCCTGATATCGGTTTTTCCCCTCGCCCTCTGGGAGAGGGGCAGGGGTGAGGGCGCCTCCACGGAGCAGCAGTAGTGGCAGGGCAAATCCCTCACCCCGACCCTCTCCCAAAGGGCGAGGGGGAGCTTGTGGAAGCTCTAGCAGGTGAAAAAACAACAACCCCCTAACCAAACCTTAACTTAATGCCGCAGTGCCCGCTGTGGGAGGGGCTCGGGGCGGGGTACCCCTCTGGGTACAATACCCCAACTTTCCTCGGAGCCTGGGTGAGATAACCCTGGGTGCCTGGGGTGTCTTACCCCTTTGACGCGCCGATTCGTCCGTTGCATCCTCCCGCTCCGCCTCCCTTTCGCGAAAGATAAAACCGCAGTAGCCCCGGCGCTACGCCATTCCACCCCTGTCTGCTGCGTCGGCTGCAAATAAGAGCGGGGGCTTTGGCATGTAACCTGCTATCCAGCGGTATGGCTCTCTCCAGCATCAGTTGGCTGCAGCATGACCACACTACCCACCCCCATGGGTGCTGGGCATGCGGCAGGTCTGAAAAATGGTCACTCACTACTTAAAAGGAGAAACAGGGATGAAGAAACGATTCCAAAAAATGTCTCCCCTACTGGCCGTACTGGCTGTAGGGCTGACTTGTGGAAGCGTCCTTGCCGCCGGGCACGATAGCATCGTGCTGCGCGACAGGGCCGGCAAGGCGATTTCCACCCAGAACACCAAGAACGCCTTCAGCATGCAGGGGACCTGCGGCGAGTGCCATAACGGCACGAACAGCAGCGGGAAACTCCTCAAAAGCTACAGCGAGATCGAGCGCCACAACTACCACGCGCAGCTCGGCATGAACGAGTTCAGGGGCTTCAACCCCTACAACGCCGACTCGGACGACGCCTTCCGCACCGGTGCGGCCTCTCCCGGTAAAAGCTGGGTACAAAGCCCCGGCCACGTGGGGTCTTGGTGACCTCCTTCTGCTCGCCAGTTGGCGAGGGTGTACAATGACGGCGCAAACACAACGTACGACGCAGCAACGGCAAAATCGAACGACAACGCATTCAGTACCTTCACCCCCTTTGACTTCGGAACCAACTTCTCCAAGAAAGCCGACAACACGGTGGCCGGCGAGATGCGCGACTGCGCCGAGTGCCATGTCGGGGGCGGTTTCATGCAGTACTTCACCTCCTCGGCAGATGCTTCCAAAAAATACCAGTACAACCCGGCCAACCGCACCGACTACCGCGATGCCAGCTTCACGACCACCAACTCCTTCAACACCTTCATCGACATCTTCGGCCTGGACGGCCTCGGCTTCGAGCCGCATGGCAGGGACGGGGTCGCCCGCGATCTCACTCTCGGTTCGCCCACGTATGCAGGGCCGAGCTACGCGCCCACGACCAACGACTACGCCCAGACCGGCGTACTGGAAATGGACTGCCTGACCTGTCACTACGACGGCTACAGCTGGGCTGCCCGCAGGGACGAGGTCCGCAAGGGGAACTTCGACGCGTCCCGCGCGGTCGGAGCCGGCTTTGCTACCTCGGTTAACGGTCGCCAGGTGAATTACAATCTCACCAGCGGCGACGTTGCCACGGTAACTTTCGCCAACACCACCTCCGTCTACGCCCTGACGCTGCAGGCCGGGCTGAAAATCGCCGGCACGCCTAAATCCAAGAACTGCGCCAGCTGCCACCAGGAAGAGCACCAGGTGGACTGGAAGAAGCGCGGTGAAATATGGATGGCGGACCGGGACGCACACTACGGCATCGGCTGCATGGCGTGCCACGAGCGCAAGCCCGGAAGCGCGGTAGGCACCGATGGCCTGGCGACTACAGTCGCTCTTGGACAGTGCGACCCCGCCAAAGGGGGAGACTCTCCCTTCGACGCCATGTGGAACGGGCTGGATCGTACCGGGTTCAAGTCCTGCGCGGACTGCCACACCCCTGCGCCCACCACCGCCCTCAACCTGAACAACTGGAACACCTACGGCGCCCCGAGCGCGGTCTCGGCCCACAAGGCAGCCGGCCTGAGCGCCATCTTGCTGCAGGCCCCGGGTGAGAAGGGTGGCGTGGCCACCAAGAGCCACATCGACATTATCGACTGCACCGCCTGCCACACCAAGAACAAAGCCGGTATCACCGGCGGCGCCTTCGTGGACGGCACCGGAGCCGACCTCGAAGGGCGCGTCGCCGCCCACGACACCGTGGCAGTTTCCAAGGACATGAGCAACGGGATGGCCCTGTACTGGGCGGGCGGCAAGCTTTTCTCGGCCAACCTCCTGACCTCCTTCTTCTGGCGCGACATGAACGACTACGGCTACGACGCCAACCAGGACGGCCGCGCCGGCGGGATGGACGCGCTGCTCCAGACCCACGTCGCCAAGATCAATAAGGACAACAATGTTAAAGCGTTGACCGAGGACGGCGCCATCACCAGCGAAGAGATCGCAGCTCGTCAGACCATGTTGATCAACGGACTTGGTGCGCTGAACGGCGTAACGACGGACGCGACTGTCTTCACCCCGCGCATCTCCATGCTGACGGTTCCTTTCAAGGCAACCCACAACGTTTCCCCGGCCGCCGATGCCTGGGGCAAACCGACCCGCGCCGGCGACGGCTCCATCTCCGCCTACGGCTGCAGCCAGTGCCACACCGCGAACGGCGGATTCTACAACGGCGCCTACCCGACCGCGGGCCAGCACCTGACCTGGACCTTCAAGACTGGCCAGCTTGCGACCTTCACCAAGGTGAACGGGAAATCCGACCCGAGCGAGGGGCACCCGAACATCGTGGACAAGCACGGTAGGCGCACCGTCGCCTTCACCCTCTTCAACGCGACGCCGGGCGCTACCGAGAACTCCGGGAGCCTGAGAAACATCGATCGCTCCGAGGTCATCTACGAGCCGACCTTCAAAACTCCGGGACCCATCTTCACGACCTACACCAGCGGCTCTATCGTCGCCGCAGCCGCACCGGGCGGCGCCACCAACTCCAACGCCACCACCGGCGTCTCGACCAAGGGGCACATCCTGAAGATCGACACCCAGAAGATCGCCGACGGCACTACCGCCAGCCGCACTTGGTCGATCGGTGCGGAATACACCGCCATCGCAGACCTGATCACCGGCATGGGCGCATTCGCGACCGATGTCAACGACTTCGGCTTCACCATCACCAACGACGGCACCGGGAAGCTGAAGATCACCCCGAGCGCCGGCTACCGGGTCAAGCTGAACCAGGCCGCCACGGACATCTTTCCGTTCGGCTTCTCTAACGCCTATGTCGCCTCGCCGCAAAAAGGTGTCCTCAACGCGGACGACAAAGCCGGAGCGAGCGCCTGGGTCAGTTACCTGGACGGCATCACCGCAAACCAGTCCGGCATCGGCGTGGCGCCGGTGGCGAGCATCACTACAGCCTTCACCGACTTCGACATCGCGGCCCCCGGGATCCAGATCCTGACCGCCGTCGCCCAGCCGCTGGCCGCAGCAGACGGCCAGGCCGGCAACGTAGGCTTCACCAGGTACGCCTGGACCTCCAGCGACGGAACCGCCATCGCCGCCGGCCAGACCTCCAGCGTCACCTTCACGACCGCAGGGCTCAAGACCATCACCCTGACGGTCACCGACGAGGAAGGCAACGTAGCCTCCACCACCAAGCAGGTTAACGCGGTCGTCGCGCCCGCCCAGGTCATTGCCTGGACCGACGCAGCTACCACCCTGGGCGGCTCGGTCGACCTGACCGGCCTCCCCGTACCCAACGACAAGGTGAAGATCATGTACGGGGACGGCGTGACCGGCACCTACACGACGAAAACCACGATTCCGGCAGTTCCCAATGGTGTGGCGAGCCTCAGCAAGACGCACCTCTACACCACGGCAGGCAGCAAGCTGGTTCAGGTGTACGTGTACAAGGACGGCATCCAGAAAGGCTTCTACAAGACGTACATCACGGTTAACGGCGCCAACTAAGGGTCATTAACAACTGCAATGCAATGAAGCCCCGGGGGGATTCCCCCGGGGCTTCTTTTGTTACTTGGCTTAGCCTGGTCCAGTGAATCTAGCGCCAGTTGTCCACGTCGATCAACCCAAGCCGGGCGGCGTATTTCACCAGTTCCAGCTTGCTGTGCACCTCCAGTTTCTTCATCAGGTTGGCGCGGTGGTTCTCGACCGTCTTCGGGGTAAGCTCTATGCTGGCTGCGATCTCGCGGGTGCTTACCCCCTCGGCCACCAGGCGCAGCACCTGCTGCTCCCGGCGGGTCAGCAGGCCGTACTTCTCGTCCTGGACCATGACCGTTTCCTTCTGGGCCCCGTCCGAGAGCTTTGCCACCAGATCCTGGGAGACCTGGCCGTCGACGAAGAACTCGCCGTTGCACAAGGCGTCGAAGGCCTGGATCAGGCGCGCGCTGGTGGTCTCCTTGAGGACGTACCCCTTGGCTCCCGCCTTGAAGGCCTCGGCGACGTAATCGAGTTTGGGATACATGCTGAGCATGAGCACCTTGGCCCCGGGATGGACCTGCAGGAT
>JAAPAA010000272.1 GCA_012274165.1 Thiobacillaceae bacterium | reverse complement strand
GTTCTGCTGTCAGTTGCGCGGAAACGGCATCCAGTGCGCAGCCCAGCATGGACGCAGCTGCAAGCGCCTGCAGCGGCAGGCTCAGCATCAACAACATCAGCAGAAATCGGTGGAGGATCGCGCGCACACTCGCAGTGTAATCAAAAAGAAGCTGGCTGAGAGACCGCGGCTGATCGCCCGGGTTCCCCCGCCTCAGGTTTACGGGCGCCGCTTGCGCGGCTCGTAATGCACGACGGCGCGCATGATCTCGGAGTAGGGAAATGCATCGCTGCTGCCGAAGCGTGTCTGGGCCAGCAATACGGTGTCGGCGATGTCGGTGGACGCATCACTGACAGCATCCACCACTTCGGCCAGGCCGCGCACGCCGCCGCACTGGGCGCGGATTTCCTTGCCAAATGGCCACGGCGCATCAGGATTGATTTTCAGGGCGAACTGCGCGTTGTCGTGCAGCGCGCGATAAAACGTCAGGCAGTGTTCGCGAACCGCTGCATCGCCGCAGGCAATCGCTTCGCGTTCGGCCAGGTTGAGCTTGCGGGAACGGCTGCAGTTGACGCAACGCGACAGCAGGGCGCGCTCGAAGGGGCAGCTGTGTTCGATGTAGGCCTTGCGCGCAAGTTTGTAGGCGTCTTCGTTGTACTCAGCCATGCTTCAGGGCGTCCTCTCCCTTTTCAAGCCGATATCCAAACAACCAGCTTTACCAGTCGTCACCCGACAGCGTTTTTTCCAGCTCACGCTCTGCGGTCAGTGCGTCCTGTGCAGCAATTTCGTTGTCGGCGAACATCATTTTGTATTTATCGCCGGATTTAGGATCGAGCGTTTTGCGCAGCGCATTGGTATGCGCCTTGGCTTCCTTAAAAGTGGGCCACTCGCCCTGCTTTTCGAGCACCTTGAACATCCCCATACGGAAAACGTAATACGGCATGATTGCTCCTTAATTCAGCCTGCCGTGGCATTGTTTGAATTTCTTGCCCGAGCCGCAAGGACAGGGGTCGTTGCGCCCAACATTGGAGAAATCCAGGCCAGCGGCTGCGGTTGCGGCAAAATCCTGCGCCTCGTCATATCCTGCGTGCTGGTATTGCACGTTGGACAGCTCGTCATGCAGTTCCACTGCCTGCACGTCTTCGGGTGCGCGTACCTGAACGGTGGCGGTGGTCTGCGTGACTTCGGCCTTGATGCCGGTAAGCATCGCGGAGAAGAGCTCAAATGCTTCGCGCTTGTATTCCTGCTTGGGTTGCTTCTGCGCGTAGCTGCGCAGGTGGATGCCTTGGCGCAAATGATCCAGCGCCGACAGGTGTTCGCGCCAGTGGCTGTCCATGCTTTGCAGCATCACCGCACGCTCGAACTGGTGCAGGCCCTCGGCGCCGACGATCGCTTCCTTCTCCTTATACTGAGCTTCGGCGGCTGCGCAGATTTTGTTGCGCAGGCCCTCCTCGTTCAGCGTCTTGTCGTCTTCCAGCCACCGCGCCAGCGGCAGGTCGAGGCTGAACTGCGCGGCAAGGGTCTTTTCCAGCCCCGGCACGTCCCACTGCTCGTCCATGCTGCCCGGCGTGATGTGCAGGTTGATGGTTTCGTGCAACACGTCGTCGCGCATGGCGCGGATGGTGTCGGAGATGTCTTCGCTTGCCAGCACTTCGTTGCGCTGTTCGTAGATCACCTTGCGCTGGTCGTTGGAGACGTCGTCGTATTCGAGCAGCTGTTTGCGGATGTCGAAGTTGCGCTGCTCCACCTTGCGCTGTGCGTTCTCGATCGCGCGCGTCACCCACGGATGTTCGATCGCCTCGCCCTCGGGCATTTTCAGGCGATCCATGATCGCGGCGACGCGGTCGGAGGCGAAAATGCGCAGCAGCGGATCTTCCAGCGACAGGAAGAAGCGGCTGGAGCCGGGGTCGCCCTGACGCCCGGAACGGCCGCGCAACTGGTTGTCGACGCGGCGCGATTCATGGCGTTCGGTGCCGATGATGTGCAGGCCGCCAGCGGCCAGCACGGTGTCGTGACGCACCTGCCAGTCGGCCTTGAGCGCAGCCAAGCGGCTGGCCTTGTCGCTGTCTGACAGGGTGTCGTCATGTCTGATGGCGTCGATTTCCTTCTGGATGCTGCCGCCCAGCACGATGTCGGTGCCGCGCCCCGCCATATTGGTGGCGATGGTGATGGCACCCGGCAGGCCCGCCTGCGCGATCACTTCGGCCTCGCGCTCATGCTGCTTGGCGTTCAGCACGTTGTGCGGCAGCCCGGCTTTTTTCAGCTCGGCCGACAGGTGTTCGTTGGCCTCGATCGAGGTGGTGCCGACCAGCGACGGCTGACCGTTGGCGTTGCGCGCGCGAATGTCGTTGATCACCGCCTGGTCGCGTTCGCCTGCGGTGCGGTAGACCTGGTCGTGCTCGTCCTTGCGGATCATCGGGTTGTGGGTCGGGATGACCACGGTTTCCAGCCCGTAGATGCTCTGGAACTCGAAGGCTTCGGTGTCGGCCGTGCCGGTCATGCCCGCTAGCTTTTGATAGATGCGGAAATAATTCTGGAAGGTGATCGACGCGAGCGTCTGGTTTTCCTTCTGGATCGCCACGCCTTCCTTTGCTTCCACCGCCTGGTGCAGGCCTTCCGACCAGCGGCGGCCGCTCATCAGGCGTCCGGTGAATTCGTCGACGATGATGACTTCATCGTTCTGTACCACGTAATGCTGATCGCGGAAGAACAACGAGTGCGCGCGCAACGCGGCGTACACGTGATGCATCAGCATGATGTTGGCCGGCTCGTACAGGCTGCCGCCTTCGGGCAGCAAGCCCATTTCGGTGAGGATGGCTTCGATTTTCTCGTGCCCGGTTTCCGACAGCAGCACCTGGCGGGTTTTCTCGTCGACCGAGTAGTCGCCTGCGCTGTCTTCCTTTTCCTGCCGCTCAAGACGCGGCGGAACCAGATTGACTTGCTGGTACAGCGCGGTGTTTTCTTCCGACTGGCCGGAAATGATCAGCGGCGTGCGCGCCTCGTCGATCAGAATCGAGTCAACCTCGTCGATGATGCCGAAAGCCAGCGGGCGCTGCACTTTCTCGCTTAGCTGGTGGACCATGTTGTCGCGCAGCAGGTCGAAGCCGTATTCGTTGTTGGTGCCGTAGGTGATGTCGGCGGCATACGCAGCCTGCTTCGCATCGTGCGGCATCTGCGACAGGTTCACCCCGGTGGTCAGGCCGAGAAAGCCGAATATCCGTCCCATCGATTCGGCATCGCGGCTGGCGAGGTAATCGTTCACCGTCACCACATGCACGCCTTTGCCGGTTAGCGCGTTGAGGTAGGCGGGCAGCGTCGCCATCAGCGTCTTGCCCTCGCCAGTGCGCATCTCGG
>JAAPAA010000271.1 GCA_012274165.1 Thiobacillaceae bacterium | reverse complement strand
GAGCTGTACCAGACGCTCGGCCAGGAAGATAACTTCGAGAATCTGGCGGTGGACTACGCGGTACGCTTTGAAGTCTCGCCGCCCTCCTGGAGCGAGGTGCAGGCCGCTGTCGTGGTACAGGCCGCGCCAGTCGAGCCGCGCGATAATGCGCTGCGCCTCAGCGGCGAAATCACCCCGGCCAACGACAGTGCGCTGCAACAGGTCGGCAGCTATGCCGCGACCCATGACGAGGTCGTGGTTGATCTGGCGCAAGTCACCCGCGTCGATTACGGCAGCGTCAGCCAGTTCATCAGCGTGCTGATGCAATGCCTGGGCAGCGGCAAGTCCATCACCCTGCGCGGCCACAACGCGCTCATCCACGAGCTCTTCCGCGTCATGGGGATCGACCAGTTGGCGCACCTCGTCCCCCTCCATCCGGACTGAGGTCGCCCGGGCCGATCAAACCGGCAACTCGGGAAACCAAGCCAGCCAGAGCTACTCTTTAGCGTCATCTGCGCTGACGGGATCAACCATTTTTAGATCGCCTCATCCATGGAACAATATCGCGGTACCACCATCCTTTCCGTCCGCCGTGGCAGCGACGTCGCCCTCGGCGGCGATGGCCAGGTCACCCTCGGCAACATCGTCATCAAGGCCACCGCGCGCAAAGTGCGGCGGCTGTATCAGGAAAAAGTGCTGGCCGGATTCGCCGGCGGCACGGCCGACGCGTTCACCCTGTTCGAACGCTTCGAGGCCAAACTGGAAAAGCACCAGGGGCATTTGCTCAGAAGCGCAGTCGAACTGGCCAAGGACTGGCGCACCGACCGCATGCTGCGGCGGCTCGAAGCCATGCTGGCCGTCGCCGACCGCGACTACTCGCTCATCATCACCGGCAACGGCGACGTGCTGGAACCCGAACTCGGTATCGCCGCCATCGGTTCGGGTGGCGCGTTTGCCCAGTCCGCCGCAGTGGCGCTGCTGCAGAACACCGAGCTGTCCCCGCTTGAAATCGTCAAAAAGAGCCTCACCATCGCAGGCGACATCTGCATTTACTCGAACCAGAATCATGTGATTGAGGTTTTAGGGGACAGGGGCCAGGATTCAGGGGTCAGGGAATGAGCGGCCTCTGGCCGCCCTCCTTAAAAAGCCCGCGAAGCGACAACGCCCCCTGAATCCTGGCCCCTGATCCCTGACCCCTGAAATGACCCCCAAAGAAATCGTTCACGAACTCGACAAACACATCGTCGGCCAGGCTGCTGCCAAGCGTGCGGTAGCTGTGGCGTTGCGTAACCGCTGGCGGCGTCAGCAGGTGAGCGAGCCGTTGCGCCAGGAAATCACGCCGAAAAACATCCTGATGATCGGTCCCACCGGCGTCGGCAAGACCGAAATCGCACGGCGGCTGGCGCGCCTCGCCAATGCGCCTTTCATCAAGATCGAGGCGACCAAGTTCACCGAGGTCGGCTATGTCGGGCGCGATGTCGACACCATCATCCGCGACCTGATGGAAACCGCGATCAAGGACCTGCGCGCGCAGGCCACGCAAAAAGTGAAGTTTCGCGCCGAGGAAGCTGCCGAGGACCGCATTCTCGATGTGCTGCTGCCGCCGCCGCGCAGCGTCGGTTTTAATGAGCCCGAACCGCCACGCGAAGAGGGCACCGCGCGCCAGCGTTTCCGCAAAATGCTGCGCGAGGGCGAACTCGACGACAAGGAAATTGAAATCGAGGTGGCGGCCGCCCATCCCGGCATGGAAATCTTCACCCCGCCGGGGATGGAAGACTTATCGCAGCAATTGCAGGGCATGTTCGCCAACCTCGGGCAAAGCCGTCGCCAGACCCGCAAGCTCAGCGTGCGCGAAGCCTTCAAGCTGCTGACCGAGGAAGAGGCCGCCCGGCTGGTGAGCGACGATGACACCAAGCAGGCCGCGCTCACCGCAGTCGAGCAAAACGGCATTGTGTTTCTCGACGAAATCGACAAAATCGCCACCCGCGGCGACGCCCACGGCAGCGATGTGTCGCGCCAGGGCGTGCAGCGCGACCTGCTGCCGCTGATCGAAGGCACCACCGTCTCGACCAAGTACGGCATGGTGAAAACCGACCACATCCTGTTCATCGCCAGCGGCGCGTTTCATTTGTCGAAACCGTCCGACCTCATCCCCGAGCTGCAGGGCCGCCTGCCGATCCGCGTCGAGTTGCAGGCGCTGAGCGTGGAAGACTTCGAGCGCATCCTGACCGGCACCGACGCCTGCCTGACCCGTCAATACGAGGCTCTGCTGGCAACCGAAGGTGTCACGCTCAAGTTCACCGACGGCGGCATCCGCCGCCTCGCCGAAATTGCATTTGAAGTGAACGAGCGCACCGAAAACATCGGCGCGCGTCGCCTGCACACGGTGATGGAAAAACTGCTGGAGGATATTTCCTTCGATGCCGGGAACGTCACCGGCGACCACGTGATCGATGCCGATGTGGTCACCCTGCGGCTGGCTGCGCTCGCTGCGCGCGAAGACCTGGCGCGCTACGTTCTGTAACGCGCCCATTTTCCAGCGCGCTACGTTTTGTAATCCCCTTGCCGCTTACTGCTCACCCCTTACTCCTTACCGTAAAAAATGAAACCCCCAAGCACCCAACCCATCAGCACAAGCAACAAAGTGCTCTCCTCCGTTCTGTTCGGCAGCCGCTGGTTGCAGGTGCCGCTCTACCTCGGCCTGATCGTCGCCCAGCTGGTCTATGTCGTGCACTTCATGGTCGAGCTGGAACACCTGGTGTTCGGCACCTTCACGCTCACCGAAGAGAAAATCATGCTCATCGTGCTGGGGCTGATCGATGTGGTGATGATCTCCAACCTGCTCATCATGGTCATCGTCGGCGGCTACGAAACCTTTGTCTCTCGCCTCAACCTTGAAGGCCACCCCGACGAGCCCGAGTGGCTGTCGCACGTCAACGCCAACGTGCTGAAGGTCAAGCTCGCCACTGCCATCATCGGCATCTCGTCGATCCATCTGCTGAAGTCTTTCATCAACGCGCCCAACCTGACGAACGACGTGCTGCTCTGGCAGACCGTCATCCACATGGCGTTCATCGTATCCGCAGTATCGATTGCGTATATCGACCGGCTGATGTCGCACCCGGACAAGCATTGATTGCGGAACGCATCAGCTGACACCCCGCGAGCACACGAAACACCTGCCCGGTAAAATCCGCCGCCATGATTGTCTACCTCCACGGTTTCAACTCCTCGCCTGCGTCCGGCAAAGCCAAGCAGCTGGGTGAGTACATGGCCGGCATTGGCCGGCTGTCGGACTATTACTGCCCGGCGTTGCCCAACAGCCCGCGCGAAGCCATTGCCCTGGTCGAGTCCACGCTTGCGCGCAACCCTGCCGAAGCCATCACGCTGATCGGCAGTTCGCTGGGCGGGTTTTACGCGACGCATCTGGCGGAAAAGCACGGCTGCAAGGCGGTGCTGGTCAACCCGGCGGTGCATGCGCACCAGCTGCTGCGCGAGGCGCTCGGCACCCAGATCAACTGGCATACCGGCGAAAAATGGGTGCTCACCGAACCCCACCTGGCTGAACTCGCCGCGCTGGACGTTGCGCGCATCAGCCAGCCCGAACGCTATCTGCTGCTGGTGCAAACCGGCGATGAAGTGCTCGATTACCGCGACGCGGTAAGCTACTACGCGGGCGCCACGCAGATCATCGAAGCAGGCGGCGACCACGGCTTCACCGGGTTCGAGCGCCACTTCCAAACCATTCTGGATTTCTGATTTTTCATGCATCTCATTTTTGAAGAGGACGGCCACTTCAAGGCCGGTTCGATCCTGTCCGAGTCCGACTCCACCGCACAGGTGGAAACTGCCTCGGGCAAACGCAGCAAAATCAAGGCGGCCAATATCCTGTTGCGCTTTGCTGCGCCCGCGCCGAGCGAAGTGATGGCCGAAGCGGAGACGCTGACAAGCGAACTCGACGCCGACTTTTTGTGGGAAGCCGCAGGCGCCGACGAATTCGGCTTCGAAGCGCTAACGCAGGAATATTACGGCCACGCGCCGCGCCCGGCCGAGTCGGTGGCACTGCTGATGAAGCTGCACACCTCGCCGATTTATTTCCACAAAAAAGGCAAGGGGCGCTATCGTCCCGCCCCCGCCGAAACCCTGGCTGCGGCCAAGGCCGGGCTGGAGAAAAAGCGCCTGGTGGCCGAGCGTCAGGCGCATCTGGCGGCCGAACTGGCGGCGTTTCGCCTGCCGCCGGAATACACCTCGTTGGTACCGCGCATCCTGATCGCGCCGGACAAAAACACGCTGGAATACAAGGCGCTGGAAGACGCGGCCACCGCCAGCGGTTTATCGCCGTTGCGGCTGATCGAGCGCTGTGGCGCCATCCCGTCCACCCTCGACTTCCACCTGGCGAGTTTCCAGTTGGAACACTTCCCGCGCGGCACCGAATTCGCGCCCACAACTGAACCTCTCGACCCACCTGAGCTGCCCAAAAGCAGCGTGCGCGCCTTCTCGATGGACGACGAAGCGACCACCGAAATCGACGACGCCCTGTCGGTCGAATGGCGCGACGACGGCAGCATCCGCGTCGGCATCCACATCGCCGCCCCCGCGCTCGGCATTGCGCCCGGCTCGGAACTCGACCAGCTGGCACGCGAACGGCTGTCAACCGTGTATTACCCCGGCAGCAAGATCACCATGCTGCCGGACGCCTTGATCCACCATTACACGCTGGGTGAAACCCACGACTGCCCGGCGCTGTCGCTTTATGTGGATGTGGCGTCCGACCTGCGCGTGCTCGGCACCGAAACCCGGCTGGAAATGGTGCACATCGCGTCCAACCTGCGCCACGAAACGCTGGAAGTGCAGTTCAACGACGACACCCTGCGCAATCCGGCGGTGCCCGATTACCCCTACCGCCGCGAGCTGGAGTGGCTGCGCGATTTCGCTGCCGTGCTGGAAGCCGGACGCGGCAAGGCCGACACGGTCGACCGCGTCGACTACAACTTCAAGCTCGACGGCGAACGCGTCAGCATCGTGCCGCGCAAACGTGGCAGCCCGATCGACAAAGTGGTGTCCGAGCTGATGATTTTTGCCAACGCGCACTGGGGCGGCTGGCTGGCGGAAAACCGCATCCCCGGCATTTACCGCGCGCAATCGGGCGGCAAGACGCGCATGACGACCAGCCCCGACCCGCACGTCGGCCTCGGTGTCGATCAATACGCGTGGTCATCGTCGCCGCTACGGCGCTATGTCGATCTGGTCAACCAGCGCCAGCTGATTTCGCTGGTGCAGCAGACCGATCCGGTCTACCCGCCGCGCAGCGAGCAGCTGTTTTCGGTGGTGCGCGAATTCGAGCTGGCTTACGACGCCTACAACGAATTCCAGAGAAAACTCGAGCGCTACTGGATGCTGCGCTGGCTGATGCAGGAAAGCATCAGCGAAGCCACCGCCAGTGTGATCCGCGAAGACCTGGTGCGCTTCGACTGTCTGCCGCTGGTGACGCGCGCGCCGTCCGTAATGGGTACCGCGCCCGGCGCGAAAGTGCGGCTGGCGATTTCCAGCATCGACCTGCTCGACATCACGTTCCACGCCGAATTGCTGGAAGTGCTGACGCCCCCGCTTGCAACGCCACCTGACAGCGACGCAGCCGTCTCGTAAAATCCAGCCTGCACTCACTTTTGGCCCGCACGGTGTCTAACCCGCCCCCGACTCTCGCAGCACCTTCCAGGCAAGGCACGCGCATGGCGCTGGCCCTGCTGGCTTCGGCTGCGGTGCATGGCATGGTGCTGTCGACCCAGTTCGTGCAGGTCAACCCGCGCCTGTTCGAAGATCCCAACCTGCCGATGGATGTGGTGCTGGTCAACGCCAAAAGCATGGAGTCGCCGCTCAACCCGGATGCACTGGCGCAGGTGAACCTGGCGGGCGGCGGCAACACCGACGACGACCGGCGGCTGAAAAGCCCGCTGCCCGCCAGCCAGCAAACCCAGACCGGCGCCGAAGAAGCGGCCATGCAAACCCGCGTGGCCGATCTGGAACAACAGGCCCGCGCACTGCTCAGCCAGCTGAAAGCAGACGCTCCCCTGCAAAACCGTCCGCCCACTCCCGCGCCGCGCCCCGACCAGCCCGCCATCGATGCCAGCCAGCTCAACCAGCAGGCCCGTGAAATGGCGCAGTTGCAGGCGAGCATCTCGCAGCAGTGGGACACGTACCAGAAGCGCCCCAAACGCACCTTCGTCGGTGCGAACGTCAAGGAATACGCGTTTGCACGCTATGTGGACGACTGGGTCACCAAGGTTGAGCGAGTGGGCAATGTCAACTATCCAGAAGCCGCGCGCCGGCAGGGCGTCTACGGCAGCCTGAAGCTCACCGTATCGATCCGCGTCGATGGCAGCCTCGAGAATGTCGAGGTTG
This sequence comes from Thiobacillaceae bacterium, assembly GCA_012274165.1. Classification (GTDB taxonomy): domain Bacteria; phylum Pseudomonadota; class Gammaproteobacteria; order Burkholderiales; family Thiobacillaceae; genus Thiobacillus. The sequence goes on along the minus strand of JAAPAA010000271.1, from coordinate 1,009 downwards.
ACCGCTCGTCCGGTTCCAAGATACTCGACGCCGCCGCCGTCAAGATTGTCGAGCTTTCAACTCCCTTTGCGGTTTTTCCCGATGACATGCGGAAAAAAACCGACATTCTGTCTATCACCCGCACCTGGACGTTCACCCGTTCCGATCAACTGGTCGGCACCGACTAAACCACACCTTAAAAAAACACCAATTGATTCAAATGGGTGCGATCGATCCTGATTCGCACCCGGTGTATTTCTGCGCGCCCGACCAGTCAACCCGCACCTTCAACCCTGACAAGCCGCTACCTGGAATGCGACTTGCATCTATTGATGCAAAGCCCATGTGGCGTTGCGTTTCATTTATCAGGAGTTGTCATGTCTTTCACCCTGCGTTCCGCCCTGCTCGCGACCGTTCTGCTCTCGACCCAGGCCGCGGCAACCGATTTTTCCTTTGTCTCCGGCAATCCTGTCCCGCAAACGTTTGGCAACAGCTACGCACAAACACTGGACGGGCTGACCACCACCGCTACTGCCTGGTCCACCAAGGGTGACGACGGGCAATTCCAGACTGCCGAACTGGATATCTATAGTGGCGCCGGTATGGGCGTGTGCAACCAAAACGAAGAGAGCAACTGCTCGATCAAAAACAACATGTACGCACTCGACAACAAGGACGGCGAAGACCTCATCCTGTTCCGCTTCTCCAGTTCCGTGCGGCTAACCAGCCTGACTCTGCTCCAGGTTAGCAAGGACTCCGATCTCAGCCTGTGGGCGGGAACGGGTAGCCAGAGTCTCGGCAACCTGAAGCCCAACCTCGGTTCCGCAACATTCTCCGACAGCGACATTTGGGTAAACGAGAGCCGTACCGTTGATTTATCGAGATTTTCCGGCAGCTACGACTGGCTCGCCGTGTCGGCGCGCTTGGCGCAAAAAAACGACTTTGCCTTGCTGCGCACACTGAATGTCCAAGCCGTCACCACACCGGTGCCCGAAGCCGATAACTGGGCCATGCTGCTGGCCGGCCTGGG
>JAAPAA010000270.1 GCA_012274165.1 Thiobacillaceae bacterium | reverse complement strand
TCACCCAACACTTGGCCTTGTTCAGCCGATTTGGCTATGAAGCCCCAGTAAGTGATGAAGCACTGTACATCGCCGAACTGATTCGCAAAGTGGATCCGACGATTGGATGGGCTCGATTCCAGGAGATCGTTCAAAGTCTTCGTGCGCGAAGGGTGCTGCAGGGAAGCAGGACGCTCTTCTTTGTGCCAAAGGCCCTCCACATCTATTTGTGGAAACAGTTCTGGGCGCACTATGGGCATGGGTTTGACTTCACCCAAACCTTCAATGAAATGCCGGCGTCTTTGCACGCATGGTTCATGAACATGTTCAAGTTTGCGGGGGACAAGGCAACAGCTCACGTCATTGATGACATTCTTAGACCAGACGGCATTTTTTCTGATCGCGCAGTGCTAACGTCGGCGAAAGGTTCTCAATTCCTTTCTATTCTGGCCGAAGCGAATCCAGTTGCTGTACTTAAGCTTCTGGAATCCACAATTGGCACGTGGACGGATCAAGAGCTCTTAGATTTGAAGCAGGATCGACAAAGCCTCGTCTGGGCGCTTGAAAAGATCGCGGTTTGGCCTGCCCTTACGGTAAGGGCAATCCAAGTTCTAGTCCGATTTGCTGTCAACGAGAATGCCAACTTCTCCAACAACGCCACGGGTACTTTGATCGGGTTGTTTCGAATAGGCCCCGAAGCAGCCGCAACGGAATCAACTCCCGAAGCCAGACTTCCGGCAATGCTGAGGCTGCTCCGTGCTTCCGGGGATGAGGAACGCCGTCTTGGACTCAAGGCGATGGGTGCCGCGCTAGACAGTCGTGGTATGGGCTTTCGGATTGTCGGGCCTGAGTATCAAGGACTGAAGGAGAGAGCCAAGCTCTGGATTCCCGCTACATACGGCGAGTGGTGGCAAGCCAAGTCGACCTACTTTCAGGCCTTGGTCGATGAGACACAAAACTGGCCGTCCTCTCTGCGGGCGGAGGTCTGTCAGGCATTACTAGAGGCTGTAGAGCAGCAGATCAAAACACCGCCATGTACCGAGTTGGCGTTCCAAGTACTGAGCGTTCTTGTCGACGACAGCGCGATGCCACCAAGCAAGCTGAATGGCTTCTTCTGGCATTGCCAGGCGTATGAGGACGATGGCCAACATCCGGAAATCGCTAAGAGACTACGAAGCTTTGAGCGTCGCTATACAAGGCGTGACTTGGCGAGCCGGTTCCAGCGCTACGTAATTGATGTGGACTGGATGGAATGGGACGAAGATTTTCGTGAACGGCACAACAAACCCAAGAATCGCGCCAAGATTCTTGTCAACGCACTGGCGCGCCGTATCGGGCAGCACCCCGAGATGTTGAGTCAGATTCAGCATCTACTTTCGCCCGCAAAGAACACTCCTGCACTATGGCATTTCGGCGAGCAGGTGGCGCTGAATGATGGGACGCGAGCGTTGCTGCATCCCCTCTCTCACCTGACCTTGGAAACAAAACACCAAGTGTGTCTGCATGGCTACCTATTAGCAGTACGGGCGAGCGATCCCGAGTTCTATATTTCCACGGTCAGAGGTTTCCTAGACATGGAGAGCACGGCTTGGCTGGGTGCAACTATCGCACTTCGTACTGACTATGACGATGAGCTGTTCGCGCAGTGCCTGGATGCACTGGAGAAGAAATGGATCGACCCACTACTTTTCACGGTGCTGCGGTATGGCAGGGCTATCGAATCGGTTCCACCAGAAAGAACGGGGCGTCTGCTTCGCCAATTGAGCGAGGACAAGGTTCAGGACTCGCTGTTTTTATTGATCGAACTGTTGGACTCGATCCCGTTTAACGATTCCTCACCGTTCAATTCAGACTTCGTGTTCGACGTGGTGTCTCAGTTCGTTCCGGGTGAGGAAAATCGGGACGAGATGCACGGCTACCACTGGAAGAATGTCTGTTCGAAACTGATCAAGTGGGACGCGAATCGCACACTTCCACTATTGGATGCTTTGCTTACCGCAATGGGCAAAGTTTACCGCTTGAGCTACGACTCCAACGTCGTGCCTCTGGCAAATGAGCTCGTACAAACCGACCCAACCGGGGCGTGGAATATTGTGAAAGCGCACTTTGAAGGGCCGCTTCCAGAATGGCGCGATGATCTCTTTCAGTGGCTTAAGAGCAGCCTATCCGGATTCGATGAAAAAGACTCGAGAGGAGCAATTGCTGACCTGCCGGTTCCCGAAATCCTCGACTGGATTAAAGAAGACCCCGAGCCAAGATCGGTACTAATGGCTCATGCAGCCCCCCGAACACTTGATGACGAGTATGGCGGCCGATTGACCCGAGAATTGTTGTACAGGTACGGACAATTCGATGGTGTTCGAAGTGGCATCAGTGCAACCTTTCACTCCGGTGGGTGGACTGGCCCAACAAGTGCTCACCTGAAGCGAAAGCGAGAGAAGTTTCGTCGATGGCTGGCGGCTGGTTTCGAGATCGAGATATCACAGTGGATAGAGGCCGAGATTGAGTATTTGGATCGGAATATAGAGCGCGAGGAAATCGACGAGGAGCGTTCACGATTCGATTGATTTGGTTGTAAGCCCTGCCGTTGGAGGTCCGATTCGATCATTCGATTGATAAACCACTGGTTCAGATTGCCTTGTGGTTGGGAAACAAACGTACCGGACCAGTCGAATAACAGTTTTGGGTCTGAAGTGCCCATCCAAGGCAAGTGGAAGCGGTCATTGCAGAGTGACCGCTGTGGTCAGTCCACGACTGACGGCTTTGGCCGAGGATGCGACAGTGCTCGAACAATTATTCCTGCTTCACGCAATGGGCCTCCTCACAATCGAACTTGGTGCGGCCTAGCAAAGTGCAATGTTACGAGGGCCGATCCGTCAAAGTGCAGAGAATTGATGGCAGCGCTACCAGCCTATCAAAGGAAAATGCCCGCTTCACGGCTTGGATAGTGCAACGACATGATTCCAAGGCGGTGTAGTTTAATGCTTCGAGTCACACACTGAAGGCCGTAAAACCTGGAAAAAGGTTTACGGCCTTTTTTTCGTTTTCAGGTTAACAGTAAGCTTGGGGAAGCTGACGCACACTTTTGAATTCATCGTGCAGCGCCCACCGGATGATGGGTTGAGCTGAAGCGGGTAACTTAATCTACGATGAAATAGTAAGCGGGAGGGAGATGCCGCGGAGTTTGATATTTTGACTTCGTGGAGGGCATATGAAGGCAACAGCGGACCGGACGTGCATCGTGAAGCTGTGCCTGATCGGGCGCGCAGTGTGCCTCAGGTGGCACGGTGCTTGAGATGAAACACAGGCCAACAGATTGGCCAAGGCAAAGCAGGACCAGCCGTTGCGCGGCGTGCTTTTCCTGGGTGCCACCCGGATCGAGTCGAATGAATCGTTTATAGGCAAGGACAGGATCGACCATGACAGAAATCAAACCACGCTGGGAATGGCGTTCGTTTGACCTGCACTTCGGGGGAGCAGAGGAGCGGTTGGCGCGGCTCACGCCGAGTGGCGTCCAGGAAAGCGATGAGATTTACCTGCTTTCCCGCGCCGGCGAGAACGTGAAGGTCCGCGATGCGCTGATGGACATCAAGGTACTGCGGGAGGTCAACGCCGATGGCCTTGAGCAATGGACGCCGGTGATGAAGGCTGGCTTTCCGCTTCAGGCAGCCGAGGTGACGAAAGTGCTTGAGGCACTCCAGTTGCCGATCCCGACGTCCGTCCGCGCGAGTTACACGCTTGAAGAATTCATTGAGCAATTTGCCGCGCCGGGCGAGGCCATCCGCGCGGTGAAGGTCCACAAGCGGCGCACGCGCTACACGGTCGGCGGCTGCATGGCTGAACTCTCCGAGGTGGTGGCGAATGGCAAGCCCACCCGCACGATTGCGGTCGAGTCGGAGGATGCGGCCGGAGTGATGCAGGCGGTGCGGGAACTCGGGTAATCTCGGGCGACGAGGAGGGTCGGCTGGCCTACGTGGCCGCCAAGGCCGGCCTCGGATTGAACCAGGGCTCGCTCGTCGTCTTCGACACGGGCGGCGGCAGTTCCCAGTTCACATTCGGGCACGATGCCGTCGTGGACGAGCGCTTCAGCGTCGATGTCGGCGCCGTGCGCTACACCGAGCGTTTCGGACTCGACCGCGTTGTTTCGCCCGAGGTGCTGCGCGAGGCGATGGAGGCGATTTCAGCCGACCTCTCGCGCATCGATGGGCGCCCGGTTCCCGACGCGCTGGTCGCGATGGGCGGCGCGGTGACCAATATCACCGCGGTCATGCATCACCTCGCTACCTATGATCCTGCGGTCGTTCAGGGCAGCGTGCTCGACCGCGCCGAGATCGATCGCCAGATTGCGCTCTACCGGTCGCTGGATGCCGACGCCCGCGCCATTGTCGGCCTGCAGCCGAAGCGGGCGGAAGTCATCCTCGCCGGTGCCTGCATCGTCCGCACGGTCATGGAGAAGCTGGGCAAGCAGCACTTCGCCGTGAGCGACCGGGGACTGCGCCACGGCGTGCTGGCCGAGCGTTTCGGTTGAAGCGGGTCCTGCGGAACAAGTTGATTTTTTGCTGATTACAAAGAAAGAGATGTAGACCATGGTGACCAAGCCATTCACAAAAGCCGCGAAACCCACGCCGAGTGCAAAGCCTGTGACGACAGCGAAGCCAGTTGCGGCCCCGAAGAAGACAGTGACGCCCCGGAAGGCGACGAAGGCCGCTCAACCCGCACTGGCGAAACCCCTTACGCGGGAGGAAATTGTCGAAGTCTTCAAGCTCATCAAAGGGGCGACCAGCGTTGAACTGAAGTTGTCGGTTCCCCTCACCGACCAGCGCGCGACGATCAAGGCCATCGGTCTCGACCCGGTCGAGGCGCAGCCGCGGCAGGCATTCTTTTTCGATACGCCCGACCTGGCCTTGAACCGGGCCGGCGTGGTCGTGCGGGCCCGGCGTATCCAGGGCGGTGACGCCGATACGGTCGTCAAGCTGCGCCCGGTGGACCCATCCACCATCGACCCGGATCTGCGCCGCTCGGCGGCCTTCAAGATCGAAGTGGATGCGATGCCGGGCGGGTTCGTCTGCTCGGCTTCATTCAAGGGCGTTTGCACCGGCCAGGAGGTGCTCGACGTGACCTCGGGCGCAATGCCGCTGCGCAAGCTGTTCTCCAAGGAACAGCGCGCCTTCTATGACGCACACGCGCCGGCTGGCATCACGATGGACAAACTGGTCATCCTGGGCCCCACCTTCCTGCTCAAGGCCAAGCACCAGCCGAAGGCGAAGGACTTCGACCGCCCCATCACCCTCGAAATGTGGCTCTATCCCGATGGTTCGCGCGTCATGGAAGTCTCCACCAAGTCTCTTCCGAAAGAAGCCTTCCAGGTCGCCGCCGATTTCAAGTCCTACCTCGCCGGCAACGGTATCGTGCTCGGCGCCGACCAGTCTGCGAAAACCAGGACCTCGCTGGAGTTCTTCAGCGCCAGGCTCAAGGAGGAGGGGTTGGCCGGCTGAGCGACCTCGCAAGGGGCGAGTGGAGTACGCGGTTCCGTGCCGGCCCGGAGGTGGCAGGCCAATTTCCAGAACGCGTCACTGATTCATCCGTGCCTCCCACGATGCGGGTTCGGTGAATGGCGTTGTCGTGCCTGTTGCCCAGCACGAAGTTGTGAGTCATGGTACGAAATGATCGCCAACGTTTGATGCACTGTGCTGCGCGGTTACTTGCGCAGATCCGGCGAGATGTTGGCGCTGGCACGCGCAAACCGGGAGTACCACGGTTTGCGGACGCTGGGTGGCAGTGACGCTGCCAATTCCGGAAATACCAGGGTAATGGCGAGGGGGGGTATTGACTCCCGCACTAAAAAGATTAACATATCTTATTGTATTGTTGCGTAGGCCGATCGCGCTCCCTGTTGGGAGCTTGATGCCGACTCGTATGGCTGTGAGTTTTTCACGCGGCATTAATTTTCAGGGAGCCTTTAGCATGATCAAATCAAAATCCTGTGCTTTGGCTGTGGCTGCGTCCATGGCAATCGCACCCGGCGTGAGCTCGGCCTCGGTCTTTGGCTATTTGGGCAATTTTGACGTCATCAACGATACGGGCTCGGTTGCGCACGGCTTTGAGATTGATCTCGAAGGCTTGCACAGCAGCGACATCACCGACACCTTCGGTGGTGTGGGTCGCGGTTTCCCGAGTGGCCGCGGCTTTGATCCGGCAACAAGCGTGCAGCGCTATGGGGCACCCACGATCACCGAGTATTCGAACGGGACGACGTTCGGCACGAAAGTGACCTATTACGGCCTGTATGACAGTGCCAGCGGCAATTGGGATTACGGCACCCCAAGCGGCACATTCATTACCCCTGGAGACAATTGCTGGTCGGGCGGCGGCGTGGGCTATAGCGCATCGACGCCATGCGATCACTTCGGGGTAGGGACGACCGCGAATGCCACCAAGACAACCTATAGCTGGCTGCTCGAGACGGCATCACCAGGGGTGTTGAGCAATGGCGTGGTCTCGCTGCCAGCCCCCGCCTGGAATGTGGTCCAGAATCCTGTCGTGGGCAATCCCCCGGTCGTCGTTGCGCAAATTCAGGCGCCGGCGCCTGAAATTGAAAGCCAGTTCGGGGAAGCGATCTGGGTCAAGGTGTTCACCACCGAGCTTGAGGCCCCGATTGGCCTGGAGGAGCTCGTGGGGGGTAACGCCAAAGTCGAGCAGGCCGTAACGGAAACCGAGTGGCAATTATTGCAGACGGACCCGGGCAATCCGCTCGCCGGCCAACTGGAGAGTGGATATGGCGCGCCGGTGGGCCCGAATGCAGCCTCTATCCTGCGCCGCTATGAGTTCTACAAATATTCCGGCGAGTACGATCCGGATACGCACGAAGCCCTGGTTACGTTCAGCGACTCGCATCCGAATGACCCCAGCGACCCGCGTACTTATGATCCGAACAAGACAGTTGATCTCGGCAACTATCTCGGTGCCCAGAATGCAGCAGTCAATCTGGCGGCGGCGGTTCCCGAACCCAAAACCTATGCCATGCTGCTAGCCGGCCTTGGTTTGGTGGGTTTCGCGATTCGTCGCAGAAATCGCCAAGCGAACTGATCCGGGAACACGCTGTCATTATTAACGGGGACTTCGGTCCCCGTTTTTATTGGGCGGCAGTGCCGAATGTGTGAGGCTGGCTTTTTGACGGCCAGGTTGGGGATGGATGTGCAATTCAAAAAGTGCGATGCCCTTGTGAAGCGCATGGCGAAATGGCTGCTTGCCAGCAAGGCATCGGGCGTAACCCTTACGTCCTTGGGGCCTTGGCAGGGTTGCGCATTGCCCGATACACCAGACGGGATTAAAATGCTGAACTTTTCGCTTAAATTCTGGCTGGCCAAATTTGGCTGGCCGCGCTTGTTTTTGGAACACGCATGACCACAACTCAACAAGGCTGGCTCGACGGGACGCTGTATTCACCCGACTTTGAACAGGATAGCTGCGGCTTCGGCCTGATCGCGCAGATGGACAATCAGCCCAGCCACACGCTGGTGCAAAACGCCATCGGCTCGCTCGCCTGCATGACGCATCGCGGCGCGATTGCGGCGGACGGGTTGTCGGGTGACGGCTGTGGCCTGCTGTTCATGAAGCCCGATGCGTTCCTGCGCGCAGTGGCGGCTGATGCCGGACTGACGCTGGGCGCGCTGTATGCCGCCGGGCTGGTGTTTTTGTCGCGCGATGCGGCGCCGCGTGACCACGCGCGCGCCACGCTGAAAGCCGAACTTGAAGCGCAGGGCTTGAGCGTCGCCGGTTTCCGCCTGGTGCCGACCGATTCCAGCGTGTGCGGTGAATCCGCGCTGGAGTCCTTGCCGCATATCGAACAGGTGTTCGTCAACGCACCCGCCGGCATGAGCGCTGACGATTTCGAGCGCACGCTCTACATCGCGCGTCGCCGCGCCGAGAAGGCGCTGCAGGCGACTGATCCGGTGTTCTACCTGCCGACCCTGTCGTGCCGCGTGATCAGCTACAAAGGCCTGGTGCTGCCCGAAAACCTGCCGGTGTTTTACCCCGACCTCGGCGACGCGCGCTTTGCCTCCAGCCTGGCGGTGTTCCACCAGCGCTTCTCGACCAACACCTGGCCGCAGTGGCGCCTCGCACAGCCGTTCCGCTACTTGGCACACAACGGCGAAATCAACACGGTACAGGGCAACCGCAACTGGAGCCGCGCACGCGAGCAGAAGTTCGAAACCCCGCTGATCCCGAACATGGACGACATCCGTCCCATCGTCGGCACCCAGGGCTCGGATTCGATGAGCCTCGACAACATGGTCGAAGGCCTGGTGATGGGCGGCACCGGCCTGTTCCGCGCGCTGCGCCTGGTGATTCCGCCGGCGTGGCAGAACGTCGAATCGATGGACGCCGACATCCGCGCGTTCTACGAATACAACTCGATGCACATGGAGCCGTGGGACGGCCCCGCCGGCATCGTGCTGACTGATGGCCGCTATGCGGCCTGCACGTTGGACCGCAACGGCCTGCGCCCGGCGCGCTGGGTGCTGACCAAGGACCGCATCCTGACCATCGCGTCCGAAGTCGGCGTGTGGCAGATCGATCCGGCCAACGTCGAGAAGAAGGGCCGCGTCAAACCCGGCCAGATGATCGCCGCCGATCTTGAAACCGGCCGCCTGTTGATGCCGGAAGACATCGACAATGAACTGAAGGGCACGCAGCCCTACCGCGAGTGGCTCAAGGCCAACGCGGTCAAGCTCGAACTGTCGATCAACCAGGATGCCGATCTGCCGGTGATGGATGCGCCCAGTCTGCTGACCCACCAGAAGCTGTTCAACGTCAGCTTCGAGGAGCGCGACCAGATCATCCGCGTGCTGGCCGAAGACGGCGCTGAGGCGATCGGCTCGATGGGCGACGACACGCCGATGGCGGTGCTGAGCCAGAAAGTGCGCTCGCCGTTCGACTACCTGCGCCAGCAGTTCGCGCAGGTCACCAACCCGCCGATCGACCCGATCCGCGAAGCGATCGTGATGTCGCTCAACACCAGCTTTGGCCCCGAGCGCAACCTGTTCAAGGAAACGCCCGATCACGCCCACCGGGTGGAAGTCCGCACCCCGCTGCTGTCCAAAGAAGCGTTCGACAAACTGCTGAACCTGAACGATCCGGCCTTCGCTTCGGCGGCGCTCGACCTGCAGTACGACCCGGCGGCAACCACGCTGGAAGCCGCACTGCAGGCGCTGACGGCGCGCGCCGTTGACGCCGTGCGCGCGAGCAAGGTGATTCTGGTGTTGTCCGACCGCCATATCGCCAAGGAACGTTTGCCGATCCACGCGCTGTTCGCCGTCGGCGCCGTGCATCACGCGCTGATCAGCGCCGGTCTGCGCTGCAACGCCAACATCGTGGTGGAAACCGGCACCGTGCGCGACCCGCACCATTACGCCTGCCTGATCGGCTATGGCGCGACCGCCGTGTATCCGTATCTGGCTTATCAGGTGATCGGCGAATTCGTCAAAACCGGCGAGATCAAACCCAACCTCGACAAGGCGCTGTGCAACTTCCGCAAGGGCATGGACAAGGGCCTATACAAGGTGCTGTCGAAGATGGGCATTTCGCTGGTGGCGAGCTATCGCGGCGCGCAGCTGTTTGAAGGCGTCGGCATCCACGAGGACGTGGTTGCCCTGTGCCTGAGCGGCACGGTGTCGCGCATTTCCGGCGCCAACTTCGACGACTTCGAGTCCGACCAGAAACTGCTGCACAAAATTGCATTCAATCCGCTGCGCCCGTTGTCGGCCGGCGGCCTGCTGAAGTTCATGTTTGGCGAAGAGTTCCACGCCTACAACCCGGACGTGGTGCAGCAACTGCAAAAAGCGGTGAAGGAAGGCGACTACGCCGAGTTCAAAAAATACTCCGCGCTGGTCGATACCCGCCCGGTGGCGATGCTGCGCGACCTGATGAAGCTCAAATCCGGCGCGACGCCGATTCCGCTCGATGAAGTGGAGCCGCTCGAAGCCATCCTCAAGCGTTTCGACTCCGCCGGCATGAGCCTCGGCGCGCTGTCGCCGGAAGCGCACGAGGCACTGGCCGAAGCGATGAACCGCATCGGCGGCCGCTCCAACTCGGGCGAAGGCGGCGAGGATCCGAAGCGCTACGGCACCTCGAAAACCTCCAAGATCAAGCAGATCGCTTCCGGCCGCTTTGGCGTCACCGCGACTTATCTGGTCAACGCCGAAGTGCTGCAGATCAAGATCGCCCAGGGCGCCAAGCCCGGCGAGGGCGGCCAGTTGCCGGGCGACAAGGTGTCGGTGATGATCGCCGGCCTGCGCCATTGCAAGCCCGGCACCCCGCTGATTTCGCCGCCGCCGCACCACGACATTTATTCGATCGAAGATCTGGCGCAGCTGATTTTTGACCTCAAGCAGGTCAACCCCGACGCGCTGGTGTCGGTCAAGCTGGTGGCCGAGCCCGGTGTCGGCACCATCGCCGCCGGGGTCGCCAAGGCCTACGCCGACCTCATCACGATTTCCGGCTACGACGGCGGCACAGGCGCGAGCCCGCTGGCCTCGGTCAAATACGCCGGCTCGCCGTGGGAACTCGGCCTGTCCGAAGCGCAGCAGGTGCTGCGCGCCAACGGCCTGCGCGGTCGCGTGCGGGTGCAGACCGACGGCGGCCTCAAGACCGGCCTCGACGTGGTGAAAGCCGCGATCCTCGGCGCCGAGTCGTTCGGCTTCGGCACCGGCCCGATGGTTGCGCTGGGCTGCAAATATCTGCGCATCTGCCACCTCAACAACTGCGCCACTGGCGTCGCCACGCAGAACGAAAAACTGCGCCGCGACCACTTCATCGGCCTGCCCGACATGGTGGTGAACTACTTCAAGTTCGTCGCCGAGGAAACGCGCGAGCTGATGGCGTCCCTGGGCATCCGCCAGCTCACCGACCTGATCGGCCGCACCGATCTGCTCGATGTGTCGGCCGGCGACACGCCGCGCCAGGGTCGACTGAATCTGTCTGCGCTGTTGTCGCAAGGCAGCACCCCGGCCGACGCGCCGCGCTTCTCGCAGCAGGAACGCAACCCGTCGTTCGACAAGGGCGAGCTGGCCGAGCAGATGGTGGTCGATGCGCTGGCCGCGATCAGCGCAGGCAAGCGGGTCGAACTCAGTTACCCGGTGAGGAACGTCAACCGTTCCATCGGCGCGCGTCTGTCCGGCGAAATCGCCAAGGCGCACGGCGGCAAAGGCTTGCCGGACGACACCATCCGCGTCCAGCTGACCGGCTCGGCCGGCCAGAGCCTCGGCGTGTGGAACCACAAGGGCCTGACCATCACGCTGGAAGGCGACGCCAACGACTACGTCGGCAAGGGCATGGGCGGCGGCCGGCTGGTGATCTACCCGCCGCGCACCGCCACCTTCGAGGCGTATCGCAATACGCTGATCGGTAATACCTGTTTGTATGGCGCGACCGCCGGCGAACTCTACGCTGCGGGCATGGGCGGCGAGCGCTTCGGCGTGCGCAACTCCGGCGCGCTGGCGGTGGTGGAAGGCATTGGCGACCACGGCTGCGAATACATGACCGGCGGCACCATCATCGTGCTGGGCGACACCGGGCTGAATTTCGGCGCCGGCATGAGCGGCGGCATGGCCTTCGTGGTCGACGACGCGGGTGACTTCGTCTCCAAGACCAACAAGGAAATGGTCGAGCTGACCCGCATCACCAGCGACGACACCGAGCCCTACCGCGTGTTTCTCAAAGCGCAGGTCGAACGCCATCTGGCGCTCACCGGCAGCGCCCGCGCCCGCGACTTGCTGGCCGATTTCGATGCCACGCTGGCAAGGGTATGGCTGGTCAAACCGAAGCGGATTTCGATTGAAGACCTGGTCGAGGATATTCCCGGCCAGACACGTGAAGCAGTGAGTGCATAAAGAAGATGTCTGACGTTTTCCAGTTTTTGAAACAGCCGCGGCGCGACGGCGAGAAGACCGCAGCGGCGGTGCGCAAGCACGAGTTCCGCGAAATCTATGCACCGATGAACACGGCGCACGCGCAGGAACAATCCGGTCGCTGCCTGGAGTGCGGCAATCCGTATTGCGAGTGGAAGTGCCCGGTGCACAATTACATTCCCAACTGGCTCAAGCTGGTGGAAGAAGGCCGTTTGTTTGAAGCGGCGGAATTGAGCCACCAGACCAATTCGCTGCCCGAGGTATGCGGCCGCGTCTGCCCGCAGGATCGCCTGTGCGAGGGCGCCTGCACCCTCAACAGCGATGGCTTTGGCGACGCGGGTGGCTTCGGCGCGGTCACCATCGGCCAGATCGAGAAATACATTTCCGAAGAGGCTTTCAAGGCCGGCTGGCGTCCCGACATGTCGAACGTCATCGCCACCGGCAAGAAGGTCGCCGTCATCGGCGCCGGCCCCGCCGGATTGGGTTGCGCCGACGTACTCGCGCGCAACGGCGTGAAGCCGGTGGTGTTCGACCGCTACGACGAGATCGGCGGCCTGCTCACCTTCGGTATCCCCGAATTCAAGATGGAAAAATCGGTCATGATCCGTCGCCGCGAAGTATTCGAGGGCATGGGCATCGAGTTCCGGTTGAACACCGACATCGGCCGCGACGTGTCGATGCAGTCGCTGCTCGAAGAATACGACGCCGTGTTCATGGGCATGGGCACCTACACCTACATGAAGGGCGGCTTCCCCGGCGAAGACCTGCCCGGCGTGCTCGAAGCCTTGCCGTTTCTCATCTCCAACGTGCGCAAGTGCCTCGACCTGATGAAACCGGACGAGGAATACCAGGACATGAAAGGCCTGCGCGTCGTCGTCCTCGGCGGCGGCGACACCGCCATGGACTGCAACCGCACCAGCATCCGCCAGGACGCCGCCTCGGTGGTCTGTGCCTATCGCCGCGACGAAGCCAACATGCCCGGCTCCAAGCGCGAAGTCGGCAATGCGAAAGAAGAAGGCGTGCAGTTTTTGTGGAATCGCCAGCCGGTCGAAATCGTCGGCGACAGCAAAGTCGAAGGCGTCAAGCTCGTCACCACCGAACTCGGCCCGCCCGACGCGCGCGGTCGCCGCACGCCGGTGGTTATCCCCGGTTCGGAAGAAATCATTCCGGCCGATCGCGTGATCGTGGCGTTCGGTTTCCGCCCCAATCCGCAGCCGTGGTTCGAGCAGCATCAGATCGCCATCGACCAGGGCGGGCGCGTGATTGCCAAAGGCCAGCAACACAGCTTCCAGACTGCCAACCCGAAAATCTTCGCCGGGGGCGACATGGTGCGCGGTTCCGACCTCGTGGTGACGGCGGTGTACGAAGGGCGCGAGGCGGCCAAGGGCATCCTCGCCTACCTCGACCTGCTGTAAACCCGGAGTAAGCGCGATGGCGGTTGCCGCCATCGCGCCCACCCAATCGGGGTATGCTGCAACATTGCCATTTCCCCACAAGGGGACCCGATCCACTACGTGCTGAAGCACCTGTGGAGTCGTATGCCCCCCGCCCGGATGCAATCAGGCCGCTATTACCCCCGTTCGTTCACCATCCTGGTCATCGTCGCCATGGGCGTACTGATCGTGCCGCTGGCCAGCGGCCTGATCAACGTCGTGCACGGGTTGCAGCGCGTGGTCGATACCCAGCGCCAGTTCACCCGCAACAGCCTCGCCATCACCCGCGAGGTGCGGCAGATCGTCGAATCGGTCAGCCAGCTGCAGCGCGCCGCCGGGCAATATCATCTGTTGCAGGACGCCGAGTTCGCCAGCCCGTTGCGGATGCGTTTCAACGAGTTGCAAGCGCAGCTGACGCACCTCGATACGCAGCTCGTCGACGCCCCCACGCACGCCACCCTGGCCGCGCTGCAGGCACGCAGCCAGGCGCTCTATCGCCAGCTGCGGCCGGGGACGTTCCTCGACAGTGCGCAGTTCCATGCGCTCGCCCCCGAATTCGATGCGCTGCACAGCGCCGCCCGCACCTTGCTCACCGAGGCCGACGCCTCGGTGCAGCGCGAATTGCAGACGCTGGAAGCGAGCGTGCAAACCACCCGCCAGCGGCTGATCCTGCTGGCGCTGGCGCTGATTCCGTTGACGCTGCTGCTGGCTGCGGTATTTTCCTGGCTGATCAACCGTCCGATCAAGCAGCTCAAGGCCTCGATCCAGCAGCTTGGACGGGCCGATCTGAGCCCGTTGCAGGCGATCAGCGGGCCGCAGGATATTGTCGAACTGGGGCGCGAAATCGACTGGCTGCGGCAACGGCTGCAGGCGCTGGAAGAGCAGAAACTCACCTTCCTGCGCCACGTGTCGCACGAACTGAAAACCCCGCTCGCTTCACTGCGCGAAGGCGTGGCGTTGTTGGACGACGAACTGGCGGGCAGCCTCAACGCGCGCCAGCGCACCATCGTCACCATCATGGACGGCAGCAGCCGCGACCTGCAAAAACGCATCGAGGACCTGATCCGCTACGGCAGCCTGGTGAGCGACGCCACGCTGCCCCCCACCACCCCGCTGCAAGCGCTGGCCGATGTGCTCGGGAGCGTGCTGGCGCGCCACCGGCTCGCGCTCGACACCCACCGCATCGAGGTCGACACGCAGCTGGCCGCCCCGATGCTGCATGCCGACCGCAGCCAGCTGGAAACCGTACTCGACAACCTGTTGTCGAACGCGATCAAATTCAGCCCCGAAGACGGACGCATCCTGATCCGCAGTGAACTTTCCGCGGGTGCCACTATCCTTGAGGTGTGCGACCAGAGCGGCGGCATCCCAGAAGTCGAGCGCAGCCGCGTGTTCGAGCCCTTTTTTCAGGGCGCGCGCCAACCCGATAGCGCGGTCAAGGGCAGCGGGCTGGGACTGTCGATCGTGCGCGAAACGCTGCTGGCCGCCGGCGGGCAGATCGAGATCGTCGATAGCCCGCCCTGGTCAACCTGTTTCCGTCTAACCTGGCCCCTGCCGCAATGACGTTTAAATCTGTTCTGTTTGCCGGACTCCTGCTTGCCCTGGGGGCGTGTTCCGCGCTGCCTCCGCCCGAGCGTCCGGCTCCCCGCATCAATCCATCCGCGTCGGCCACGTCGCTGCTGTTGAGCGAACTGGCACGCGTGGCGACCCTGTCCGCCGAGCAGCGGCGGCGTGAACTGGCCGAGCTGGAAAACGGGCGCCGCCTCGACGACGCCAGGCGGTTTCAGCTGGCCGCCTTGCTGGAACGCGAGGACAGCGCGGACGCGTATGAACGCGGCCTCAAGGCGCTGGCCACGATGGATGAAGACGATCCCCGCACGCAAGCGCTGGTCGAGTTGTTGAAACGCTCGCTCAAGGCGCGCATCGAGCTCAGGCAACAAACCGCGCGTGCCGATGAATTGCAGGACAAGCTCGATCAGATCAAGGCGCTGGAAAAATCCCTGCAGCAGCGCAGCTCGCCAGGCAAAGCGCCATGAAGAACCCCGCCATTCTGGTTGTCGACGACGATGCGGCGCTGCGCGAGTTGATCACCCTGCGGCTGGAAGCTAACGGATTCCGGGTTGAAGCGGTGGGCAGCGGCGAAGCGGCGCTGGCG
>JAAPAA010000269.1 GCA_012274165.1 Thiobacillaceae bacterium | reverse complement strand
GGTCTGGTATCCCTATCGCCTGCTGAACGATGCGGGAGTCGGTGGCATCGCGTCGGGGTTTTTCTCCTACGCCATTCCGTTGCTGCTGCTGGGCTGGCTGCATGGCCGCGCCCTGCATCAGGCACGCGGACACTGGCACTGGCTGGCCGCGCTGGGCCTGGCGGCAGGCTGGACCAACCTGGCCTACGTGCTGGCAGTGCTGGAAGGCGAGGTGGTGCGGGTGCTGCTGCTGTTCTACCTGTCGCCCTTGTGGACCGTCTTGTTCTCCCGATTTTTGCTGCACGAGAAACTCAACCGCGCCGGCTGGGCGGTGATGGCGCTGGCGGCGGGCGGCGCGCTGGCGATGCTGTGGCAGCCCGGCGAATGGCCGTTGCCCGCCAATCGCGCCGAATGGCTGGGGTTGTCTGCAGGAGTGTCGTTTGCGGCGAGCAATGTGATCAGCCGCCATCTCGACGGCGTCACCGAGGGCGCCAAAACGGTCACGGTGTGGGCAGGGGTGGTGGTGCTAACCTTGATCGGCCTGCTGCTCAAACCCGCCGAACTGGATTTCATGGCAGCGGCTGAAACGCACATCTGGCTATTGATGATCGGGGTGGCGCTGGCGATCGGCAGCATGACCTACGCCGTCCAATACGGCCTCGCGCGCGTGCCCGCCAACCAGGCCATCGTGATTTTTCTGTCTGAACTGGTCGTCGCCAGCATCGCGGCGTATTACCTCTCAGCCGAGCGCATGGACCTGCAGGAATGGATCGGCGCCGCCATGATCATCACCGCCAGCCTGTTTTCCGGCCATATGGAAGACGATCAATCGAAAGCGAAACGCAATGTCTGAGCTGTCCCCAATCCATATCAGCGCGCTGTTGCATGCCGGCCTGCTGGTTTCCGACTTGGCACGTGCCAAGGTTTTTTACGAATCGGTGCTCGGACTCAAGCGGATTCCGGACCGTCCCGCATTGCCTTACCCCGGCGAGTGGTACGAACTGGGCATTGGCCAGCAACTGCACCTGATGAACCTGCCCAACCCCGATGCCGCATCCGTGCGCCCCGCACATGGCGGCCGCGATCATCACATCGCGCTGGCGGTCAGCAATATGGACGCGCTGAAAAGCCGGCTTGATTCGGCCGGAGTTCAATACACCGTAAGCCAATCCGGACGCGCGGCGTTGTTCTGCCGCGACCCGGATGCGAATACCCTGGAGTTTGTCGAGCTTGGCTGATGAACAGGCCATGCTGATATTTCATTTAGCTTAGAAGTTCAGGCTTGAGCTGACAGACAGTGCATGTTCGGGTCGCGTTTCTCTGGCAGGAACCGGCCAGAAGCGGAAGTTCAGGCTAGCCAGCGTCAGTGACTCTTGTTTGACCCAAAGCAGCACCGAGTTGGGCTTGTCAGTTCTGGCGGCAGGTATGGCAAAAATCAAGACCTGCCCCATCTGTCACTCTGTTGGGAAGAGCACAGTTCACTACTTCTATAGCAGTGTGCTAGCGCCCGCTTTGAGCGTGGCTGCTGCATGGGCATGTCCGCCCTTAACCGCGTCGAGAGTGGCGATGAGCTGCGCCACCAGATAGTTGTCAATTGGCGTCGCCTTCGTTGTTAGGATGGAATTGATATCTTTGGAAATGAGATCAAGTACCTCTGCGACGCCGTTCTCGTACCCGATTTTGTTCGCGATCTCTAGAGCATTTACTGAAGACTGAAGGACGTTACGTGGAATTTTCTTCTCCTCCCACAATTGTCTCTTCCGTAGACTTTCCTCCAACTGAAGGTTGAGAACGTCCGATTTCAGTCTGTTCAGTTCCGAAGCATTTGTGGCAACGCGGGCGGCTAGCTTTCTCTCTTGCGCATCGAGTAACTCGTTCATCCGCGCTGTAATCCGCTCCTCCGCTGCAGCCAACTGTGTCGCGAGGGATTGCTTGACGCTAGCGGCACTTGTAGCCGCGGCCGCGGCAGCCTCAGTCTTGAAAGCACTAGCGTCTTCGCTCATTTGAACACGAAGATCGCGCTCAAGAGAGGCCTTATCGCGCTCGTAAACCCTGAAGTTGACGAACCACCCAAAACCAACAAGGAGCGTGGCCACCGCAGCAAGAGTGCCCAATGACCAGTACACCGTCGACAGGATCTGGTCTTGAAACTTCCTAGAGTCTTCTAGCTGTCTTTGCAGGAGTTTCACTTCATTGAATTCTGCCTGGGGCGCCAACGCTGATACTTGGCCATCGGTGACTTTAGGCACTGCTTCCGGGGCTGCCTCTGCTGAAGAGAGTAATAGAAAAAGTGCCGCGATGATGACAAGTGTGGGGCGGCGGATAGCTAGGGGCATGGCTACTGGCATGAGGATGAGGTTCATGGGGTTGTGAGGCCTAATAGTTATTCAAGTGAACCATAGGCCCGGACATTTATTAATATAGAGACGACTATCATGGTGACTTGTCTCAATGGTTTTAATCGTTTTTTTCAGTGCCCGGCCCGGTTATTACGTTATGAAAAAAGGGGGCGGTGGCGGACGGATTATGCACCTGTTTGGGACGCACAACTATCGGCGAGAAGCTTGGAGTGGGATTGTAAATAGACTGCTTTCGCAGCAGCAACAGACATTCGGTGAACAAGCCAAGACCGTCTCCTCAGGGTCGATTTGAGACTACTGAGCAAAGCAAATCTGACACATGCTGTCAGATCAAGTTTGAATTTCTACACATCAGGCTGATATTTTTTAGGGTGCTACTTCCCTGAGTTCCCGCCGGTATTCACAACCGGCACGGCATCTAACGGCGACTCGAACGCAATGAAGAGGACACACGGGTCGCTACTGGCGCAGAAGCCATCGTGGGGTCGTTTGGCTGGGCCGTACGCATAAGTTCCCGGCCTAAGAATGGCCGTTTTCTGCCCGTCATAGGTGACATGGAGCTCACCTGCAACCAGCACCATGCGCTCTGCGGAGGTATGCCAATGCAGTGGGATGGTCGACTTACCTGGCACTTTGAAGAACACGTCGAGGTTGTCTTTCGCCGGGTCGCCGTGAAGCACGGCGATCGCACATCCTTTGGGCAGGAACGCTGGGCAGGGTCCCCACTTGAGCTGCGCATCGTCGGCAGTTTGCGTCAGCGCCTGCTCAGGAACCGGCGCTTGTGCGAGAGAGACGGGGCTGGCAAGGCCCAATGAAAGCAACATGACCGCCGGGTATGACCGGTGAATGAGGGCGTGGATATTCATGATGCATGTCTCCTTGGGGTTGAACGCAGCGCGCGATACGCGGCTGCGTGGGTTCGGTATTTCAGTAATTCAGATCGCGCGCGGTGAACGGCCGCTTGGGCACGCTTCCCAGGACGCGCGTGAGCACGGAGTTCATGGTGGCGCAGTCGTTGTCGAAGCCGCCGTGGCTGTGACTGACGGAAGCGCCCTGCTGGACGGCGGCGGCTTGCTGGGCGGGCGCGAGCGGGATGCCCTCGGACACCACCAGCGCGGGCCGGCCATCGACCTGTCCATCAAATAACCCGGCCAGTTTCTTGTCGGCATCGATGCAGGCCTTCATCCCCAGGATCGGCACCTCGCGCGAGCCCTCGAAGGCATTCGACACCAGGTAAAGCAGGGATTTTCCATAGGGGCCGACGCTGTCGTCGCGCTCCAGTTTGTCGGATAGCACATACAGGCTCGGCAGCGGGATGTGCCCTGCATCCAGACCGGGCAGCAGCAGTTGCTTGAAAGTGTCGGTGCGGATGGCGGGGGCCATGAACTGCACGCTCTTGAGCGGAATGCCCAAACCCGACAGCAGCGGCATGGCGTGAGCGGCGAAGATGCTGCCCGCCGAATGGCCGACGATGTGCAACTCCCAGCCGGTCTTGTCGGCACCGGTCAGCTTCTTTTTCGCCAGTTCGACATACTGCGCGACAAGCTGGATGGCGCCTATGTTGTGGGGGTGGTCGGAGGCCAGTTGCGCGTTTTCCTTCATCTCGCCCCACAGCCGGTTGCCTGCGCGGGCGAGGGTGAGTTCGAGCACGCGGTCCTTGGCTTCGGTCAGGTTGTCCATGAAGCCGCCGCCGGCGAGCTTGTCCGCCTCGCAGAACAGGTCCTTGAACATGCCGGCGACGCTGGAGAGGAAATCGCTCTCCCACATGATGTGCAGCGGATAGATCTCGTTTTCCAGCATGACGTCGCGCATGGCGACGATGCGCTTGGCCGAGTCCACTTCGGAATTGAGGCCGCCGTGCAGATAGAGCAGGATGCGGCGCTTTTTCCAGCCGCGCGTTTTGGCCGGAATGGTTTCGTCAAACAGGCGTTCGATGTCGGACTCGGTGGTCCAGTATTCGCCGGAATCGGACAGCTCGCCGTTGTTGGCGACGTCGATGACGTAAGGCCGGATGTCGGCCAGCGGGATGCTGCGGCTGGCGCGTTGCAGCCCGGCGCTGTCGATTGTTTTGTCGTCGGCCCACAAATCCATCGTCACCGGCACGCCGAGTTGCGCCACCCAGACGTCGGTCGCATGCATCAGGAAATCTTCATAGGGAAGCAAGGCAAAGCCGCCCGCGCCCCAGTCCGCGCCCCAGGAATTCTGGATGATGAAACCTTGCGGGGTGTAGCCGACGATGGCGATGGCGTGGCCGCCGTCGGCGCTACCGCTGCGCTTGATCACCGGCAGCTTGAGCGTGGACTTGCGGCCCCGCTGCACAAAACTGACCGCCACCGGCTTGTCGCCCTTGCTGCCGCCCGGATCGGCCCAGCCCGAATGCACCATCAGCGTGGCGTAGAGCATGCCGGTTTCGTTGAGCGCGGTGTGCATGTCGCGCACGTTGTAGGGGCGGATGCGGTAATACGCGCCGCCGGGCGCGGCCATCGCCTGCTGGATGACGGCGTCGTTCATGTGCGTGATGCCATGCTGGTTGTCTTTCCACGCCGATCGCAAGCACACGCCGTGCTTGGCCCAGGCCTTGATGCCGCCGCGTGCGGAAGACCCTTCGTAGGCTTCGCCCGGCCATTCGTCGTAGCGCCGCGCCAGTTCGTACAGCATGCGCGGGCTGACCAGTGCGGTCTGCCTGCGCTTGGCACGCAGAAAGTTCACCACCGCCGCCAGCGCAAACCCGGTGCAGGCGCCTTCCTGGCCCTGATCGAGAATCATCGCCGGCTTGATCAGCGGACAACTCACCAGCGAATCGGGCAGCGCAATCAGCGCGGGCTGGTAAAACCAGTCGCGCAGATCGATGCGGTCGGGAAAGGCGTCGAGCCGCTGGCCGGTGGCCTTTTCGGAGCTGGTTTTGAGCGGCCGGGTGGCGGTCTGTTTGGGTGGGATTTTCATGGCCATGAGACTTTCCTTTCGTGAGGGGCTGGCGGTAGGGATTGCCACCGGCGTAGTGATGGGTCCAGCGTTCGGTTTCGGGCAGGCGCGTCAACACGTTGTGTATAAATGGGGTCTGACCTGGTCAGACACGACCGCTACGGGGAGGTGAGGTCGAGGCGATAGGTGCCGGTGCCAGGGTCTCGCGGATTGCCTACCGTAAGGATGTAGATGCCACCCCGGTTCAAAGTTTGCATGCCGGGCTCGCTGCAGCCCAGGCAGGTGTTGAATATTTCCTGCTCGTCCTGATCGGTCAGTCGCCATTTGATGTAACTCATGTTTGCGTCGTGCTCCCGCATGTGGAAATAAACATGCTGCCCGGCGACGGCGTTGACGACATACTCGTCGCTTGCGCCGGGGGTTTCGATCCTGCCCGCGCCGGGGCCCGGCATTCCGTCGGAGATGCGGCTGTTGGGCCGGATATTGAAGCGATCCGCAGCGGGCACGTTGGTCAAACGCAGTTTGTAGGAGCCGGTGGCGGGGTCTTTCGGGTTGCCCACCGTGAGGATGTAAGTGCCTCCCCGGCTCAGGGTTTGCACACCGGCCTCGCTGCAACCCAGGCAGGTGTTGAATATTTCCTGCTCGTCCTGATCGGTCAGTCGCCATTTGATATAGCTCATGTCCGCGCCGTGTTCCAGCATGCGGAAATACACGCGCTGATTGGGTGTGGCGGAAAACTGATAGCGATCCTCGCTGCTGGGCGATTCGATCCTGCCGGCGCCGGGCGCCGGTGGCCCCGCCCAAGGGTGCGTTCGCCATCAGCATCGGCGACACCGTTTCGGACGGCGTTCCGGCGCCCCGGCGGCAGATGGCGTGGCGGGCGTTGAAACGGAAGCCGTGCCCGGCATGCGGGGTGGAGCAGGGCGCGAGGTTTCGTCGGCCGCAATACTTGTCGCGGCGCTGGATGCGGGTGCCTCTCCGCGATGGCCGATCCACCCGGTCTGGTACAGGGCGGCGATGAGCCCGGTGAGCGCGGTGATCAGTGCCGCAAGCTGGGTGAGGATGCCCGGCAGCGTGCCCCACCAGTTTTTGTGTTCGGGGGCTTCAGCCATTTGCTTCCGCCCTGTTCAGAAAATGTTTCATGTCGGTTTGGCCGGATGAGTGGGGCTGTTCCTTCAGTGCGCGATTGCGGCCGATTCGGCTTCCGCGATCAGACCAGGCTGTTCAGCATGGCGCGTCAGCGGGGACATTACGGCTTGCGTTTTTCTGTCACGTCAAAGCGCAGC
>JAAPAA010000268.1 GCA_012274165.1 Thiobacillaceae bacterium | reverse complement strand
GGTGAAGGCAAACGGCAGCGCCGGATCGAACTCGCCATAGCGCGGTACGCCGTAGCTTTTTACCAGCGGGATGAAGGGCTGGATCCAGCCGGGGTAGCGCATCAGCGACGGCACCTCGTCCATGTCACCGGCAGCGGGTTCGCGCAGGTCGAGCCAGTAGCGGCCATGAAAATGTTGATCCAGCGTTGCGCGCAGGGCGGCCAGCTCGCGCGTGGGTATCCAGCCAGACAAGGCAGCCAGCCCCCCCTTGCCACGCACGCCCGCCAGTGCAGCCTCGGCCAGCGGACGGGCCAGGGCAAGGCGCAGGCGCGCTTCGTGCAGGCGCGGGCCGAACTGTTCGCGCAGTCCGTCCATGATCTGGCATGCCGCGCCGGATCGCGTGTTCAGCCGGGTGCGCTCGGCTTCCAGCCAGGTCCGCGCAGCGTGCGGATGGGTGCGCAACTCGTCCGGCACCGGCAGTTCTCGCCAGCCGGCCTGGGCCAGCAAGCCTTGTACTTCGTCCTGGCGGGCACGCGGACCGGCAATCACCGCGAACACCTGTTCGCCAAGCTGATCGAAGCGCGAAACCAGATGGCTGGTCATCGCCAGCGCCTCGGTCACCCGCTTGAGCCCGGTCACCGGCAAGCTGCCGATGCGAACCGCCAGCAGGCTGTCGGCGCGCAACAGCTGCGCGAGGTCGACATTCAGCCGTTCCAGTTTGGCCAGCGTCTCTTCCAGCGCCTCAAGATGACTTCGCGCTTCGTTAATCTGTTCTTCGCTTTCGTGACACGTCAGACAGGCAATCCACACTTCCTTCAACCAGCTGTTGAGTTCCTGCAAATCGGCGAGTGTCGGGGCTTCGGCTTCCTCGGGCAGATACAGGGGGCCGGTGTCACCGCACTGCTCCAGCAGCTTGGACAGGCGCGCATCGGCTTCCAGCCACGCTTCGCGATAGGCGGCCGCGGGCGATTCCGCGAGCGTGTCCAGCGTGCAGGCAGCGGGGTTGAATACGCCAAACCGGGCCAGCGACAACGCGGCATCCTGCGCTTCGGACGCCAGCATCATGAGTTGGATTTTGAGCAGGGGTTCAGCGCGCAGCATCAGACCATCTCGATTGGAGTACGTTGCAATGCCTGGCGGATATCGGCATTGACCAGACCGAGATGCCGCCCGCGCAACACGGCACGCACCGCGCGCAGGTCGCGTTCACGCAGAATCAGGTAGGCAAAGGCGCGGGCAATCGCTGGGGCGCGCGAATGCAACACCCGCAACGCTTGCTCGGCGGCGGCTTGTTCCATGCGGGCGAACACGCCGGGAATACCGGTTGCGCCATGCAGCCGCGTCTGCCAGGAAGCGGGCAGTGCGGCGAGCACCGCTTCCAGGCTGTCCTGCGCGGCCAGATGTTGCAGCTGCGCGCCAGTCAGACTGTAATGCGACC
The DNA here is from genome assembly GCA_012274165.1 of Thiobacillaceae bacterium. Classification (GTDB taxonomy): domain Bacteria; phylum Pseudomonadota; class Gammaproteobacteria; order Burkholderiales; family Thiobacillaceae; genus Thiobacillus. The sequence continues at coordinate 45,475 of JAAPAA010000268.1, read as the reverse complement.
CCACCAGCAGGTAATACACCTGCGCGGGCGGCAGCTTGTAGTTGAAGCGATAGCGCAACAGCCAGACCAGGTTGATGCGGTCGATGAGTTGGGCCATCAACCCGCGAAAAGGCGCACCCACCGTTTCCTCCAGCGGCTGGGCCCGCACAGTCAGTCCTTCGTAATAGGCACGATCCAGCGCCGCATCCAGGCTGAAGGGATCGTGGCTCTGCTCGAACGCGCGCCGGGCATGGCGCACGATACCGGCATACGGCCCGGCTTCCAGGCGGCGCAACAGCTCACCCACATCTTCTGCATGCGCCAGATCCTGATTGTCCAGGCGGCCAAATGTCCCCATTGGGATCAGCCGGGCGAGCACAGCGGCGGGACGTTCGTCCGTCATCTTGCTGCGCAGCAGGGTCTTGACGTTGGAAATCTCGAAGCGAGCAGTCCAGAAAGTCAGAAAGCTGCGCGCGCTGCCGGACAGGGGCCGCAGCATCACCCGCGTTTCGTCGAGAATCTGGGCAATGATGCGCTGCTCCAGCGAGCGGGCATCCTGCCTGCCGGCCGGATTGACGAAGCCCGCCGCCAGCTGCGGCAAGCCGCGCTGCATCAGGGTATCGGCGACTACCGCATCCGGCGCGCCGACCAGCGCGTCGAGCGCCTCGTCGCGCCAGAGACGGCCGGCATACAGGCTGACGCGGGTGTCGAGGTAGGCGGACATGATGGATGGGAAGGGAAGCGCGTTCGGGTCGGGGGGTGGCGTACTTCGCCACCCCGCTTCCCTGGTCAGGAACGGCAGACGCTCATTCGGATGGATCAAGCAACAGCGCCAGCGCCGCATCCACCGCATCGGATTCGTGCCGCGCCGCCAGATCGCGCAGGGTGCGCTGGCGCTCTCCGTATTTGCGCGTAAACCCGGCCACCGCCTGATCGGCGCGTCCCAGCGCCTCGCTCAGGAAAGGGGCACGCAGGCCGACGCGACCCGCCTCGAAACGCGCCTCGGCATCACGCACGGTCGCCAATGTGTCATCGATGATGCGCTGGCGTTCCTGGCTGGCGGCATCGATCACCGCCTGTGCGCGGGTTTCGGCTTCCAGCAGGCGTTGCAGCTGATCGTCCATCGGCGGCTCACATTCCCACCAGCATCGCCAGGCCGCTGGCCGCGATCGCGGCACCCGCAGCCTGCATCGCATAACGGCCGCTCAGGCTGCCGGCGATGCCCACGCCATGAAAAAAAGCCGTCGCCAGCACGAAGCCCAGGGCATACAACGCGGGCGACGTGGCCTGCGGCATGTCCAGTCCATGGGCGTAGCCGTGGAACAGCGCGAATCCGGCGGCGACCGCCATGCCAGCCGTGACCGGCCACTGGCGCCGCGTGGCGATCAGCAGGCCCAGCACCAGCACCGAGACCGCGATGCCGGCCTCAACCTGAGGCAGCGCCAGGCCGGCCCACGCCAGCCCGCCGCCCAACACCATCGCGCCAACAAAGGCTGCGGGCACAGCCCACGGCGCGCGGCCACCCTGCTGCGCAGCCCACAGGCCAATCGCGATCATGGCCAGCAGGTGATCCAGCCCAAGAAAGGGGTGTGCCAGACCACCGGCGAAACCGGCTGCCATATGTCCAGGGTGAGCGGATGCCGTCCCCGCATAGAGGCAGAGGGCGGTCAGGGCGATGGTTCGTGCATGCTTCATTGGTTTCATTGTGCGTTCTCCAGAATTCATCACTTGATTTTCACCTGCACCAACTCCTCGCCGTCCGGGTCGGTCACGTGCACGGCGCAGGCAATGCACGGGTCGAACGAATGGATGGTGCGCAGGATCTCGATCGGCTGTTTCGGGTCCGCCATCACGTGGTTGTCCTGCAGCGCCGCCTCGTACGCGCCCGGCTGGCCATTCATGTCGCGCGGGCCGGCGTTCCAGGTGCTGGGCACCACCGCCTGATAGTTGGTGATCTTGGCGTCGTCGATGACGATCCAGTGGCTCAAGCCGCCGCGCGGCGCTTCCATCAGGCCGACGCCCTGCATGTGGCTGGGCCAGGTCGACGGATCCCAATACTGGTCGTTGAAGGTACGCACATCGCCGGCCTTGATATTGGCGATGAGCTGGTCGTACCAGCCCTGCATGGCGTCGGCCAGGATCTTCGATTCCAGCGTGCGCGCGGCGGTGCGGCCGAGCGTCGAGAACAGCGCGTCGACCGGAACGTCGAGCGTCTTCAGCGTCATGCCCACCAGTTCCTTCGCCTGTTCATTGCCGCTGGCGTACAGCATCAGCACGCGGGCGAGCGGGCCGACTTCCATCGACTTGCCCTGCCAGCGCGGCGATTTCATCCAGGAGTATTTCTGCTCCACATCGAGCTGGGCGTAGGGCGGCTTCGGCCCGGTGTAGTTGAGCTCGGTTTCGCCCTTGAACGGGTGCAGGCCCTGTTTGTCGCCCTGGCTGTATTTGTACCAGGAGTGGCTGACGAATTCCTGGATTTCGTTGTCCGCATCGAGGTCGATCGGATGAATTTTGCTCAGGTCGCGGTTGAGGATGACGCCGCGCGGAATCAGATAGGACTCGGTGTCCCAGAAGCCTTTCGACGGCAGGTCGCCGAACGACAGGAAGTTGCCCAGCCCTTCGCCGCGGCTGCCCCAGTCCTTGTAGAAACCAGCAATCGCCAGCGTATCGGGCACATAGGCCTGATCGACGAAATCGCGCATCTGCTTGATGACGTTCTGCACTGTCTGCAGCCCCACGATGTTGAGCGCGGTGGCGTCCTGGCCGCCGCCGCTGGTGTGCACGGAAATGGCCGATGGCACGCCGCCCACGACGAAATTGGGGTGCGGATTCTTGCCGCCGAAAATGGCATGCAGCTTGACCACGTCGCGCTGCCAGGCGAGCGCGTCGAGGTAGTGCGCCACCGCCATCAGGTTGGCTTCCGGCGGCAGCTTGTAGGCGGGGTGGCCCCAGTAGGCGTTGGCGAAAATGCCGAGCTGGCCCTGCTCGACGAAAGTCTTCACCTTCTTCTGCACGTCGGCGAAGTAGCCCGGCGACGACCGCGGATAGCTGGAGAGCGATTGCGCCAGCGCCGAGGTAGCCTTGGGGTCGGCCTTTAGCGCCGACACCACATCGACCCAGTCAAGCGCGTGCAGGTGATAGAAGTGCATCACGTGGTCGTGCACGTATTGCGCGGCGATCATCAGGTTGCGGATCAGCTCCGCGTTCTTCGGGATGCTGTAACTGGGGATGGCGCGATGCAACGCATCTTCCACCGAACGCACCGAGGCGATGCCGTGCACCAGCGTGCAAACGCCGCAGATGCGCTGGGCAAACGCCCAGGCATCGCGCGGGTCGCGGCCGCGCAGGATGATCTCGATGCCGCGCACCATGGTGCCGGCGGAATACGCACTGATGATCTTGCCGCTGGCATCGGTTTCCGCCTCGATACGCAGGTGCCCCTCGATGCGGGTGATGGGATCAACGACGATGCGTTGTGCTGTGGTCATGAATGAGGCTCCTTACGACTTGGTTGCCGCTTGCGGCGCGTTGTCCGGAATATGTTCAGCGATCATTTCGGTCAGACCGATCACCGGGATATCCATCTGGTAGTGCTCCAGGCCTTCTTCCAGCACGATGCGACAGTTGGCGCAGGCGGTCACCACCCGATCCGGTTTGACCGCTTCGAACTGGGATTTCTTTTTCTTGAAGGCTTCCAGCCGCAATGCCTCGCCCTCCTCGATGGCCGATGCGCCGCCGCCACCGCCGCAGCACCAGTTCATGTAGCCGGCATCGGGCATCTCGACGAAGTTCTTCGCCACCATGTTCATCAGCGTGCGGGGCTGCTGGATCACACCGCCGCGACGCACCAGCTGGCAGGGATCGTGGAAGGTCAGCTTGTCGGTCTCGAAGCCTTCTGTTTTCAGCAGTCCCTGCGCCTGGAACTCGTCCAGCACTTCGATGATGTGCTTGACCTCGAAGGTAAATGGCCGCCCGATCAGGTTGGCGCCTTCCCAGCGTAGCGCGGTATATGCGTGGCCGCACTCGGGGCTGATCACGGTCTTGACCTTGAGCTTTTCCGCCCCGTCGACGATGCGCGAGACGATCACTTTCGCCAGGTCGGAATTGCCGATCTGGATGCCGGCGTTGGTGGCCTCGAACGCGGTCGAGCACAGCGTCCAGGTCTTGCCTGCCTGATGCATGATCTTGGCGACGGCGCCCAGATATTCGGGGAAGTTGATGATCTCCATCGAGGACAGCATCACCATGTATTCGGCGCCTTCGGCGTCGAGCGGAATCGGCAGGCCGTAGTCTTCTTCGACGTGTTTCATCTGCGCTTTCACCGCGGGCAGCTTGACCCCCATCGGACTGCCGATGGTGACGGTGCGGTTGACTGCGCCGATGATGCCTTCCGGCGCGTGACCGGAGGCGGACATGCCCTCGCGGAACTTGCGCACCATGTAGACGATGTCGTTGCCGACCGGGCACACGGCGGAACAGCGGCCGCACAGCGTGCAACTGTTGTAGACCAGTTCCTGCCATTGATCGAGTTCGCCATCGGTCACCGGCTTGGACAGGCCGACCATTTTCTTCAGCCGTCCCAGCAGCGTGTACTCCTGCTCGTAGACGCGGCGCAACGGTTCCAGCTTGTGGATCGGGGTGTATTTGGGATCGCCGGTTTCGGTGTAGAACAGGCAGGCCTCGGCGCACAGGCCGCAGTGCACGCAGCTTTCAAAATAACTGGCGATGGGCGCGTCGATGACTTCCTTGAGGACGCGGATGCCTTTTTCGAGGGTGGCGCTCATACCGGCACTCCTTTATGCCCATTGACCCGGCCGTTGTACCAGCGCGAGCCGAACAGGGTGAACACATGGAACAGCTTGGTGAACGGCAGCACCACCAGCAGGATTTCCGCGGTGAGGATATGCAGCGCCAGCATCTGGGTGTAGGGCAGCAGCAGGTGCTGCGTTGCCAGCCAGCCGGTCAGCACCGGCAGGAAGGTCACCGCCCAGGCAAACCAGTCCTCGAAGGTGCTGAGGAAACGCTTGACCGGCTTGTTGATACGGTCGGCCAGCACCACCACCATCGCCGCCATCGTCACCACCGCCGTCAGACCGATGAACTGCGACGGCAGCGAGGGCCACGACAGGCCGGTGAGGCTGGTGATCAGCAGGATGTGCGGTGCCCCCAGGAACACGATGATGGCCAGCCCGATGTGAAAGATGTAACCACCGATATAGCTCACCGGCGAACGCTTCAGCATGCCGGGCGGCGGCAGCGAGCGGCGGAACACGGTGTGCAGGCCGGATGCACCGGACGTGTGGCGCGGCGCGGACAGGTCTTTCTTGCGGCCGAGCGAGTAGATCTCAAACAGACGCCACAGCACGCCCAGCAGGAAAATTCCCACCGCAATGTTCAATCCCGGGCCGCGCACCCAAGTCAGCAATTGCAATTCGTTCATGATCATTTCTCCAGGTCGGTCAACGTGGTCGTTTCATGTGCCGATTTGGCCGCGCCCTTCTTGGCGCGATTGGCAAAACTGACCGCGACACCCGCGACCGCGCCCCCTACTGCAGCGGCCGCTGCGTACTTGAGCGGATTGGCCGGCGTCGACAAGGCCTTGTAGAAGCTGCCGGCATCCCAAAAATCGGGTTCCGAGCAGCCGAGACAGCCGTGGCCGGACTCAACAGGCCACGAGGTGCCGCCGTTCCATTTGGTCGTGGCGCAGGCGTTGTGGGTGACCGGTCCCTTGCAGCCGAGTTCGAACAGGCACCAGCCGTTGCGTGCGCCTTCGTCGTCGAAGGTCTTGGCGAATTTGCCCTGGTCGTAGAATGGCCGGCGGTAGCAGCGGTCGTGGATGGTTTCGCCGAAGAAAGCCTTGGGCCGTCGCTTGTCGTCGAGTTCCGGCAGGCTGCCGAAGGTGAGGTAATGCGCCAGCACACCGGTCATCACCACCGGAATCGGCGGGCAGCCGGGGATGTTGACGATGGGTTTGTCCTTGATGATGTCGGACACCGATACCGCGCCGGTCGGATTCGGATTGGCTTTCGGGATGCCGCCGAAGGACGCGCAGGAACCCACCGCGATGATGGCGGCTGCGCCTTTTCCGACTTCCTTCAACATCTCCAGATTGGACTGGCCGCCGATGCAGGAATAGGCGCCGTCCTCACCCAGCGGAATCGAGCCATCGACGATCAACAGGTATTTGCCGTAGTTGTCCTTCATCGCGCTGTGCAGGGCTTCCTCGGCCTGGAAGCCCGCCGCGGCCATCAGCGTTTCCTGATAGTCGAGCGAAATCATGTCGAAAATCATGCCTTCGATGGTGGGCGAATGCGAGCGCGTGATCGACTCGGTGCAGCCGGTGCATTCCTGGAACGGGAGCCAGATCACCGACGGCCGCCGGGACGCGGCCATCGCCTCGGCCATCGCAAGCCCGGCTGAGGGCGGCAAGGCCATCATCGAGGCCAGCGTGGCGCAGTATTTGAGAAAGGTGCGGCGGCTGACGCCTTGCCGGATGAGTGTATCGATCAATGGACCCTGCATGATGCTTGTCTCCTGACAGAAAACTTAACCGCGCTTCATTGCACCTTAGAGGTTGGCAATCATTAATTCAAGATATTCCTGTCCGATTGCAACATCCTGCGGATGGGCCTTGACCAGTTCCGGAACGAAAGCCACCTCGATGAACTGCGACGTCACCGCGCCATTTTCGTTGTGATGCGTCACCCACCAGACGCCGGAACAGGCGGTCTCGTTCAGCGTGGATTCGCCGCTGGCCTGCAGGGTGACGGCAATTTCGCCCTCGCCCAGCTTGTCGCGCAGCCAATCCAGATCGGCCGGCGTCAGCGGCAGAGCAGACAGATCGATGGCAGCGGTCTCGCCAGTTTCTAGCAGGCGAAGCAGCAGTTCGGAAATCTCGCGCAACAGCGGCGGCGCATTGCCGGTCAGGCCGGGGCCGGCTGGCAGGGTGTTGACGACGTGGATGGGGATGGCGTCAAGTGACATGCTGCCACTCCCGGATCAGTTCGCGGATCGCCGCACAGGCGGGCGGAATGGCTGCTGCAACGGCAGGTGTGGGCTGCTCGCCCCAGTCGATGACATCGGGCTGGATCGCCAGCATCGCCCGTTTGTCCGGCCAGTGTCCCGCCAGTATGGCAATCGCGCGCAGGTCGGTCAGTCCCACTTCGTGCACCGTGGACTTGCGATTGCTCATCAGAAATGCGTCCATTTCCTCCCCTTTCAGCAAGGTCCATCCACCCGGTTGGGTCTTGATGTTGGCGGCGTCGACCACGATCAGCGCATCGGCGTCCTCGATCGGCCCCGCCAGCGTGAACGACAGCGTGCCGCCATCGAGCAGGGTCACATCGGGCCAATTCGCCAGCTCGGGTTCGAGTGCCTGCAGCACATGAAGGCCGATGCCTTCATCGGTGAGCAGGGTGTTGCCGATGCCGAGCACGAGCGTTTTCATTTATTCAATCTATCAGCACGGCAGTTGAATAACAACCAAGTAAACCGCTCAAGTATCTGATTTATTTTAACTATTTTGAAATATTTCCAATCAGTGCCAGGGGCGGAAAATCACCTATACTGATCCGAGTATAGTTTCTGGTCACCCCCCATGTGCCTCGCCATTCCCATGCAGATCGAATCGATCGAAGGCTACACCGCCCGCTGTCAGGCCAAGGGCGTGTGGCGCGACGTCAGCCTGTTCATGATGCAGGACGAGCCGCCCGCAATCGGCGACTTCGTCATGGTGCATGTCGGCTACGCCATCCAGAAGATAGCCGAATCCGACGCGCGTACAACCTGGGAATTGCTCGACCAGATTCTGGAGGAAAGCGGTGCATGAACTGGCAGTCGCCCAGGCGCTGGTCGAACAGGTGGATGCCGTGATCGATCAGCATCAGGCGAGTAGCGCCACGACTATCCGCGTGCGCATCGGCCCGCTCGCCGGCGTGGTGCCCGAACTTCTGGCCACGGCCTTTCCGCTGGCTGCCGCCGGCAGCCGCATGCAACACGCCGAACTCGAATTCACTCACGCGCCGATCCAGGTGCGCTGCCATACCTGCGGCTTGGAAACCGAAGCCGCGATGAACCGCCTGATCTGCGGCGCCTGCGGCGACTGGCACACCCAGGTTATTTCCGGCGATGAACTGCTGCTGGAAAGTGTCGAGCTCGAAACCGCGCCGTCCTTGGCATCAAATTCTTAATTGACTTCAAATGCACTTCTTTCAAATCACATTTCTCCTTCTAATGCTGACGGCACCCCCATCATTCGGACAGCCCACACAAGAAACAAATGATCAGATTGTTCAGGTTGTTTCCGGCGACCCTGAAATGAATATTGCTATAGCCAAAGCTAGAGCAACATTAGACAAATTCATCGCAACGCTAAAGTCTCCAAAATCGTGGCAAGAGTCGTTCCTGATAAAGGGCAAGTTCACAGTTCTCGGTGAAACGGAGCACATTTGGATAGCCGACATTTACTACGACGGCAATGCATTCCATGGTGTTCTGACAAATGAACCAACCCTACCGGGGCTAAAGTTCAAGCAGGTGGTCACAGTCTCTCGTGATGACGTTTCGGACTGGATGTATATAGCCAATGGAAAGTTGGTCGGGGGATACACAACCCGTGAACTTCGCAGACGTCAAAGCAAGGAAGAAAGAGAGAGCAATGATGCGGCCAGACCATACGTTATTGAGGACCGAAGCTAATGTGTGACACCTGCGGCTGCAACCTAACCCCCGGCAACAAGCACCTCGCGTTCAAGCCCGTCGCCAAGGGCGCGACCGCGGTGTCCGTGCTGAAAGGCCTGCTGGCGAAGAACGACGATCAGGCCGCGCACAACCGCGAGCATTTCGACAAACGCGGCATCCTCGCGATCAACCTGATGTCGTCGCCCGGCTCCGGCAAGACCGCGCTGCTGGAAGCCACGCTCGTCGCGCTGAAAAACGAATTCACCTGCGCCGTGATCGAGGGCGATCTCGAAACCGAGAACGACGCCGAGCGCATCCGCGCCAAGGGCGTGCAGGCACACCAGATCGTCACCGGCACCGCCTGCCACCTCGATGCCCACCTGGTTCACGACGCGCTGCATCACATAACGCTCGACGGCGTCGATATCCTGTTCATCGAGAACGTCGGCAACCTGGTCTGCCCAGCCAGTTTCGACCTCGGCCAGCATCTCAATGTCACCCTGCTCTCGGTTACCGAAGGCGACGACAAGCCGGCCAAATATCCGGTGATGTTCCGCGCCGCCGACGCCATGCTGCTAACGAAGACCGACCTGCTGGCGGTGCTCGACGACTTCGATCCGGACAAGGCCGAAGCGCACCTGCGCAATCTCGCCAACCCGGCGCCGGTGATGCGGCTGTCGGCACGCAAGGAGTTGGGCATGGATGCCTGGTACACCTGGCTTCGCGAGCAGCTTGCCGCGCAGCGCGCGCGCGTCGCCATCGGCCAGTCGCGCCGCCCGGCGATCCAGTCCGACGGCATGAAATATCACAGCGTAACCGCATAAGGGAGTCCAAACATGGGTGAAGCCCACGCATGGCTGGAGAAAATCCACGCCCTCGACTTCGATCGCACGATCAAGATCATGAACGTGTGCGGCGGGCACGAGCGCTCGATCACGCACGCCGGCCTGCGCGGCGCGCTGCCGAAGTGGGTCGAGCTGGTGCCTGGTCCCGGCTGCCCGGTGTGCATCTGCCCGGAAGAAGACGTCTACCAGGCGATGCAGCTGGCGCTGCAGAACAAGGTCATCCTGGTTGCCTTCGGCGACATGCTGCGCGTGCCGGTCAACGTGAAGAAGGGTGAGGTGCGTTCGCTGGCCGAGGCACAGGCCGCCGGCGCCGACGTGCGGCCGATTGCCAGCCCGCTCGATGCGCGCAGGATTGCGCTGGAAAATGCCGAGCGCCCGGTGGTGTTCTTCGCCGCCGGTTTCGAGACCACCACCGCGCCGACCGCGGCGATGCTGGCCGAGGGTATTCCGGACAATCTTTCGATCCTGCTGTCCGGCCGCCTGACCTGGCCGGCGGTGGCGATGCTGCTCGGCACTTTTGAATCGAGCCCGGGCAAACCCGGCTTCGACGCGCTGGTTGCGCCCGGCCATGTCTCCACCATCATGGGGCCGGAGGAGTGGGCCTTCGTCGTCGACCGCCACGAGATTCCCGCCGCAGTGGCTGGCTTCGGCACCGAGTCGCTGCTGGCGTCGTTCTATTCTGTGCTGCGCCAGCTCAAAACCGGCGAATGCTTTCTCGACAACTGCTATCGCGAAGTCGCGCACCCCCGTGGCAACGCCACGGCGCGGCGCATGATCGGGCAAACCCTCGATGTCGTCGACGCCAACTGGCGCGGCATCGGCATCATTCCAAACTCGGGCTACGCGCTGAAGCCCGAGTTTGCCAAACACGACGCGCGCCTGCTGTTCCGGGATCACGCCGATCCGAGCCGCCGCCGCGTCGGCGAAATGCCGCCCGGCTGCGACTGTGCGCAGGTGGTGCTGGGCAAGATTTACCCCAACCAGTGCCGCATCTACGGCAAAGCCTGCACCCCGCGCAACCCGGTCGGCCCCTGCATGGTGTCGGACGAAGGCGCCTGCCGCATCTGGTGGGCGGGCGGCGTGCGTGTCGCTGCCGATGCCTGAACGCATCGCGCAACACATCACAATCAGCGGCCGGGTGCAGGGCGTGGGGTTCCGGCCCTTCGTCTATCGCCTGGCGCAGCAACACCAAATCACCGGCTGGGTGCGCAACCTTGATGGCACGGTGGAAATCCATGCCGAAGGCAGACCCGCACATCTCCAGCTTTTCAGCGACGCGCTGCTGAACGAAGCGCCGCCGCTGTCGGCGCCCGGCCTGCTTGCCATAGCCACCTGCGAACCCGAACACGCCGCAGCATTTGCCATCCGCAACAGCGCAGCATCGAATCAGGCCGATATTCATCTGCCGCCCGACGGCTTCGTCTGCGCCGACTGCCTGGCCGAACTACACGACCCGGCCAATCGCCGCCACCGCTACTCCTTCATCAACTGCACCCAGTGCGGCCCGCGCTACACGCTGATTACCGCCCTGCCCTACGACCGCCCGAATACGACGATGCGCGACTTCGCCCTGTGCGCAGACTGCCAGCGCGAATACGACAACCCGCTCGACCGCCGTTTTCACGCCGAGCCGATCGCGTGTCCGGTGTGCGGGCCACATCTGCAGTTTGTTTCGGGAGATGAAAAGCTTGATGGCGACGAGGCCGCGCTGGCCGCAGCCGTCACTGCACTACGCGCCGGAAAAGTCATCGCGGTCAAAGGCATCGGCGGCTATCACCTGATGTGCGATGCCACGAACGACGCAGCGATCGCCACCCTGCGCACGCGCAAGCCGCGCCCTGCCAAGCCGCTGGCGGTGATGCTGCGCGACCTCGATGCCTTGCGCGTAGTGGTGCACACCATGCCGGAACTGGAAGCTTTCATCGCTTCGCCCGAGCGCCCCATCGTGTTGCTGCCCAAGCGCGCCGATTCCCGCCTGTCCGAACTCATCGCCCCCGGCCTCGCCGAAATCGGCTGCCTGCTGCCCTACTCGCCGCTGCACGCCCTGCTGCTGAACGACTTCGGCGGGCCGCTGGTCGCCACTTCCGGCAACCTCTCCGGCGAGCCGGTGCTGACCGACAACGCGGAAGCGCAAACCCGGCTCGCCCATCTCGCCGATGCTTTTCTGCACCACAACCGCCCGATCGTGCGCCCGGCCGATGACCCGGTCTATCGCGTGATCGCCAGTCAGCCGCGACCGCTGCGCCTGGGGCGCGGCCTCGCGCCGCTGGAACTTGAACTCCCGATGTCGCTGCCCGAACCCGTGCTGGCGCTCGGCAGCCACATGAAGAACACGCTGTGCCTCGCCTGGGGCAATCGCGCCATCGTCTCGCCGCACATCGGCGAGCTCGACACGCTGCGCAGCCTCGACACGCTGGCGCAGGTGGCAGCCGACCTGCAGCGCCTGTACCAGGTGCAGGCAAGCAAACTCATCGTCGACCGCCACCCCGGTTATGGCTACCGCCGCTTTGCGCGCGACAGCGGCTTGCCGCTGGCCGAGGTCTGGCATCACCGCGCCCACGCCTCGGCGATGGCCTGGGAGTTTCCGCTGGTAGACGAATGGATCGTGTTCGCCTGGGACGGCGTCGGCCTCGGCGAGGACGGCACGCTGTGGGGTGGCGAGGCCTTCACGGGGGCACCCGGCGGCTGGAAGCACGCTGCCTCGATGCGGCCGTTCCGGCTACCCGGCGGCGACAAGGCCGGGCGCGAGCCGTGGCGCGCTGCGGCAGCGCTGCTGTGGGAAACGGGACAGGCTGCGCCGTTTGCACCCGAGCCCCTGCACCAGGCATGGTCGGCCCGGTTGAACAGCCCTTCAAGTTCGTCGGTCGGTCGCCTGTTCGATGCGGCTGCGGCGCTGATCGGCATCTGCACCCACGCCAGTTTCGAGGGCGAAGGCCCGATGCGGCTGGAAGCCATGGCCGCGAACACTGAAGGGGAAGTCATTGCGCTACCACTTGAACGCGACCCGCTCGGCCTGTGGCACACCGACTGGGCGCCGCTGCTGCCGATGCTCGGCGACAGCGCCCTGTCAGCCGCCGAACGCGCATCCAGCTTTCATCTGAGCCTGGCGCAGGCACTGGTCGAACAGGCCACACAACTGCGTGCGCAAACCGGCAGCCAGTCGGTCGGCCTCACCGGCGGCGTGTTCCAGAACCGCGTGCTGGCCGAAGCCGCGCTCGGTCGATTACAGGCTGCCGGCTTCAAGGTCCACCTGCCACAACGTGTTCCCGTCAACGACGCCGGGTTAAGCTTCGGCCAGATCATCGAATTTCTCCACGCATAAGCATCCATGGAAGACACCCGCATCCTCCTCGCGCACGGCAACGGCGGCCGCCTGATGCGCGAACTCATCGCCGACGTTTTTGCCAAGCACCTCGCCAACCCGCTGCTCGATACCGATGCCGACGCAGTGACGCTGCCGCCGCTCGACGGCGAGCTCATGGTCACCACCGACGGCTTCACCGTGCAGCCGCTGGAATTTCCCGGCGGCAACCTCGGCTCACTGGCGGTGCACGGCGTGGTCAACGACCTCGCCGTAGCCGGCGCCGATCCGCGCTACCTCACGCTGTCGGCGCTGATCGAGGAAGGGCTCGAAGTCGAGGTGCTGGACCGGCTTATCGCCAGCTTCGCCGCAGCTGCGCGCGAATGCGGCGTCGCCGTGGTGGCCGGCGACACCAAGGTGGTGCGCCGCGGCGAAGGCGGTGGCCTCTATCTGTCGGTCGCCGGCATCGGCGTCAAACGCGCGTTGGCGCCGCTCGATATCCAATCCATCGCGCCCGGCGACGTGGTGCTGGTATCCGGCCCGGTCGGCGACCATGGCATCGCGGTGATGCTGGCGCGCGAACAGTTCGGCCTGTCCGGCGAACTAAGCTCCGACTCCGCTTCGGTGCTGCCGCTGGCGCAGGCGGTGCGCGACCTGCCCGGCCTGCGCTTCATGCGCGACCCCACGCGCGGCGGGCTGGCCACCGTCGCCCACGAGATCGCGCGAGCCAGCGGCCACAACGTGGCGCTGGATCAGCGCGCAGTGCCGCTGCGTCCGGAAGTGGTGTCGGTGTGTGAAATGCTGGGGTACGACCCGTATTTTCTGGCATGCGAAGGCCGCATCGTCGCCGTGGCAGACGCTGCTGCGGCTGAAGCCGTGCTCGCCCGCTGGCAAGCCCTGCCTCAAGGCCGCGACGCCTGCATCATCGGCCGCATCGAAACAGGTGATAGCCGCGTGATCCTGGAAACCGAGCTGGGCGGCCGCCGCGTGCTGGACGAACTGGAAGACGATCCGCTGCCGCGGATCTGCTGAATTTGATTGGCACGATTCAAGCTCAACCCCGCAGACGGCGTCATGTTTCTTTGTTTGGAGGCTTCAATTCGATTCGATGCGGTCACTCAGGTTGACCGCATCGAGCGTCCGATAGTCGGCCGAAGCCGTCATAGATGACATGGTGCATGAACGGCAGCAGCACTTGGTATTGCCGCCGTTCGTTAACTTCTGGCGGAGAAGTTGGGCCGACGAATCCGACCGGCCGCTTATCGAAAACCGCTACTCACCCTTTCGACCGAAGAGACGGTCGAGACATATTCGAGAACGTCCGTTCAGCAGTAGACAGCGGCCATCCGTGGAGCTGTCAGTCCGTTTCATTCTCTATATTTTTATCGTAATTACCCTTAGGCACGATTTCGAGAGCGACGCAGGGGGAGAAGAACACTCAAAAAATAAAGAAGGCCGGCATTAAGCTGGCCCCTCTTGTTTGGCGTCCCCAAGGGGATTGTTCGTCCCGTCCATCTGGCTCACCCTCGCCGCGATGCGGCTTGGGCTGGCCTGCGGCCGTTTAATTTCGCTCCCGGCGAAGTTGCCAAACCCTTCGGGTCCAAAAGTGCGCAGGGTTTAAAGGTATCCAAGTGCACCGCGCTGCGCGGGGTGCTGATTCCGCTGGACCTGGCTGCGGCAGCTTATTTCGGCGCGGCGCCAAAGAAGTAAGTTGACTGTTATTTCCTCTCCGCACCCAGCGGAATCGCCAGCGCGATCCAGATGTTCCACCCTTCGGGCCGGTTCTCGGCGTCGAACTCGTAGTAGCCCTTGAAGTTCACGTACCATTTCTGCCCGCCGACCGGGAAGAAGTAACCGACTTGGGGGCCAACGGCGTAGACGCGCGATTTGAAGTCGCCGAGAACCGCGCCCGAGCCGCTGTCGCCGGTCAACTGTTGATAGAAATAGCCCACCAGCCCCACGTGCAGTTGCTCCGAGAAAAACTGCGAGGCGGCCCAGTCGAGGTGGCCGCTGACGCCATTTTGGTAGTCGGTGTCGGAGTTCTCGAAGTTGTACGTGAACCCCAGCACAGCGGAAAACTCGTGGCCTTTCTTGGGATCGAGGTAGGTGTAACCCCCGCCCGCGTCCCACGACCAGTGATTGGTGCCCAGATTGGCCAGACGGTCCACTGAATAGGAGCCTACCGGGATGCCTGCCATCGTATAGGCTATGTAGTTGTGGTTCCCGCGGTTCCATTTCAGGTAAGCCGCCGGGTACAGATCGCCGACGCTATCCACCGTATCGCTTTGGCTCCCTGTCAGCGTGCCGCCGCTTGGTCCCGTCAGCGTAGCATTGACGCCGACTTTCGCGCTTCCGAGCGCGGCCGCCATGCTGACGCTCGCCTGCCCGCCCAGCATGGGCTCGTCGAACACGTAGGTCGGGACCGCGAAAACGAGGTCCGCCCGTACGTCTAGTCCTGCTGTGATCTGGCCGCCCCGCCGAAACGACTTGCTGGCATCAGCATCAACGGACGAGTGGTAATAGACGAGTGGCAGAGACCACCCGGGATCCCCTGGCACCGCAGCGAAGCTGCCGAACTGGCCCGGCAGCCAGAAGCTCACTCCGCCTTCGTCCGCCACGGAAGTTGTCGATGCCGCGGCCAGCAGCATTCCGGCACACACAGACTTCTTGAGAGTGGATAAGGTCATTATTGCGCTCCCTTCAATGACAAATCATCTGCATTGCCCACCCTTTCAATTGACCAGCTCGATATCTCCCGGCTTCCAGGTCTTGTTGTGCCAAGTCTCGGTCGGCCCATACAGGCGCAGGATCACGTTCCAGCCCTTGCCGGGCATGGTCTGGATCCAGTTTCCCTCCTGGCCTGCCGGCGCCTTAGGACCGAAATAAATGGTCGCCGAGCCGTTGGCGTCCTTTTTCAAAGTGGGGAACGTGCTGTCGAGACCCGCGCTGATCTGGTCGGTTTCGAGCATCGACCGCGTCTGGTTGTCATAGACGGTGAAAGACCAGAAGCGGGCGGCCGGGATCGGCCCCTTAAGCGTGACTTTGTAGTTCTTGCCGCCGTCGAGATACTCGCCGCGCGAGTCGCGAGCGGTATATCCGTAGGCCGACCCGATACCGGGCTTCGTCGCGGGGGGAGCCATCGCCGGCGTGGCGCCGGTTGCATAGTAGTGAAACAACGTGCGCCCATCCAGCTTGCGCTCGCCCCTGTCCGAGAAGGTGTAGCCACCCAGAAAACCAGTCAGCCACTGGCGATCCGTGAAGAATTTTTGCTGCGGATCCCGCGACGCAAAAACGATTGCCCGGGAGGTGGCGTTACCGACGGCAACAGCGTCGGTCAGGATCGCCTTCAGCCTTGCATCGGGTGCGAATTTCTGGCCCTTCTTGATCCCGATCGCCGCAAACAGCCCCACCATTTCCGGATCGACGAAGTTGGCGCGCTCGTGCTGCACGACCTCGTTCAGCTCCTCGAAGAACTTAAAATCATTGGCGTGGACCGTGTTGAACTTGAGGCCTGAGATGTTCACGAACTTTTGCACCGGCGGATTGGCGGCCGCGGAAAGGGGATACATCCTGGTGCCCGCCTTTACGCTCTTGACGGTGCCTGCGAGGTCGCTCTTCTGCACGAACGCACGGATGATGACCAGGTTGTTGTTAGTACGCGTCCTAACGATGTTGTAACCCGTCTTCGGTAGTGGACCTTTGTAGTCGTCGCGCACCAACAGAAACTTTCCGCCCTTGCCCTGGTCGGGACCGAACGCGCCCATATCGGTGACGAAACGGAAATACGCGTCGTCGATGATTCCGAGGACGGCAGGTGGAACCTCGACCACCATCGGTTCTTTTGCGACGTCCATGCAGAACCATTGATAGACCACGGTGGCGTTCGGCGTCAGGTACAACGTGCGGGCATCGGAGAGCTGCTCGGTAATGCCGATCGCTCCGTTGGGCGGGAAGCCCGCCTCGATGAAGCCGTTCTTCAAGGCCTGGACCGAAGTTGCCGGTATTCCGGCGAGGAAGGCCTCGACCCCACGAGCGAAATCAAGGTGGTCATAGACTTTCTTGGCCGTCTCTGCATCCGGTAGGCCGTCCTTGAACTTCAGAGTTCCGATCCGCGTCTCGACCGAATCAGGCGTGACGATGGACTTGGGAACGTCCGCCTTGAACTTTTGCGCGCTGGCGATCATCGGCGTGACGACGAATGCCAGCATGGCGGCTGTGATGATGAGCTTCTTGGATTGCGAGGTTTTCATGGAGAACTCCCCTACGATTTTTTTGATGGATAGCGCTTGCCTATTTCGCCGCGGTCAGCCCGCTGCTACTTGTGATGCCCCAGCGGCATCGAAAGCGCCGAGATGTTCATCACCCAGGGATGCGCGTACTCTTCGAAGCCGGAACCCATCGGTGGCGGAAACGTCGGGTCGGCGAAGGCGCCGACTCTCACGCCGGTCCGGGCTGGATCGGACTTTCGGTAGTAGTAAACAGTCGACCCGCACACAGGGCAGAAATGAGACGTGACCAAATCTGCAGCTGAATCAGTGGCGATCCCATCCGAGCCGGCACAGGTGCGGTACGGGGTCGGCTTCGCACCCTCGATGGGGAACCTCCACGCCGTCGATTTGCCTTCGATCTTCACCTGCTCGTTCGGGAATCGCGCCTGGAGAGAAAACGGGCTGCCCGTCTTCTTCTGGCACAAGTAGCAGTTGCACATGACAACCCGGTCCGGGTCGGGGCCGGTGCAGGTCACGCGAAGCTGCCCGCAGTTGCACGAAGCCGTGCGGGTTTTGATGGCAGAGGCCTGCTTGGACCTGGGCTTGCCGGCGGGAGCCTTCCCGCTGCCGGGCGCCTGCGTTTGTGCCTGCGCCGTCGTGCTGCTCATTGCGGCGTCGAGGAGCGCGAGCGCACCGACAGCGAGGACAGAACGTCTTGAGTATTTAGTGTTCATGACAGATCTCCTGGGCGTGTGTTGGGTCGCGTGTCATTTCACCAACTCGACGTCCGGCAGTTTCCACGTTCCGTCAAACACCCCTGGTTTTGGGGTGTAAAAGCGGAACATCGGGTAGAAGCCTTTGCCAGGAACCGTCTCGGTCCAGTTGCTCTCCTGGCCGGCGGGAGCTTTGGGTCCGAAGTAAAGATCAATCGAGCCGTCGGCGTTGGCCTTGAGCTTGTCATAGGACGAGTGGGCGGCGTCACCGCTGGGGTTCTGGATCATGGAGCGGGTCGCGGTGTCGTAGAGCGTCAGCGACCAGAAGCTCACGGCCGGCACGTTCGCCGGCACGCGCAGGCGATAGGACTTGCCGCCGTCGAGGCGCTTGCCGTCCTTGTCCTTGAAGGCCTGGACGTATTCCGACCCGGGGCCGGGCTTCTTCGACCCGATGAAAGGCGAGGTGTAGATGGCGCCGTATGTGTAGTGCAGCCGCTCGTCGAGCTGGCTGTAATGTTCGCTTTCCCCGTTGGTGCTATTGAGGACCACCCAGTTCCACTGTGTGCCGGCAAAGGCGTTGGCCTTGGCGATGCGCTGCTCTCCCTCGAAGAGCATCACGCGACCCATGGCGTCGCCGGCGCGGGCCGCTTCTTCGAGGATCGCTTTCTGCCGCACATTGGGTGCGAACGGCTTGCCTTTCTCGATGCCCAGGGGCTTCAGCATGGCCATGAAAAAGCGATCGCGCTCGTGAACGGGGTTGTTGTTGATGAACGCAGAAAGCCGCGCCCAGTATTCGATGCCGGCCGGCGGAAGGGTGTCCACCACCTTCCCCGAGAAGGAAACGAACCTGGCAGCCTTGGGTTTGCTGCGTTCACTCCACGGGTAAACATTCATCTTGCTGACGACCTGCACCGCGGGGCCGAAGTCGCCTTTCACCGCGATGCCGCGGACCATGACGTTGTAGTTGTTCATCGTCCCCCGCAGGACGTGATAGCCGGTCGCGGGAACTTCGCCCTTGTAGCCAGGGGGAAGGAGCAGAAACTTTCCGCCCTTGTCTTTATCGGGCCCGGGCAGGCCCAGGTCGGTGATCGCGCGCTGCCAGAAATCGTCGATCAGGCCCACGATGGCGCCGGGCGGGACATCGACCACCATCGGCCCATGCTTCCCGAGATCGATGTTCGTCAAAGCATAGACCGTGCTGTCGTTCGCCGTGAGCCAGATGCCCTTGGCGTCGGCGAGTTTGTCGGCGATGATGAATTCGTTGTGGTCGACGCCGAGGTCACGCTTGACCCCCAACCGGATCGACTCGAACGAAACGACCGGATAGGACCACAAGTAGGCTTGCACGGCACGCTGGTAGTCCATCTCATCGAAAACTTTCTTCGTGGTCTCGTCGGTCGGATACCCCCTCTCGAAGTTCAGCTTGCCGAAGCGGGTATCGGTCGTCTGCGTCTGCGCGCCGGCGGTCATTGCGGTGACGACGAGCGCTAGCGCTGCGGCACTGGCGATAACGTCTTTCAGGTGTCTGGTCTTCATGATCGGTCTCCCATGGGTAATCGATTGGCCCGGCTATGTCACTCGGCGGTCCACGTCAGCAGCCAGCCTGAAGCCGAGGTGCGACATCGGGTTGAGCGGATCGCTACCGCGGCGCGCGCTCGGCCGATAGCTCAGGCAGTAATCCACGTTGCAGAGGAACGAGCCGCCGCGGATCACGCGCTTCGGCGCATTCACCGGCACGCTGCGATCCTCCGGGTCGTAGCTCTCCGAAGGCCCGCGCGGATCGATCACCTTTCCTGCGCGCTCCTGCGTGACAAAGTAAATGGAGCTGTACCAGTCGGCGACCCATTGCCAGGCATTGCCGGTCATGTCGTACAGGCCATAGCCGTTGGCCGGGAAGGTGCCCGCGGGCGAAGTGCCGACCGCACCACCCGCCTTGGCGCTCACGATCGGCTTCACGACGGGAAAGCGCTCCTGCCGGCCTTCCCAGATGTTGGCCATCATCCGGCCCTGCGGCGCGAGGTCGTCGCCCCACGCGTAAGTCGCTTGTTCGAGGCCGCCGCGCGCGGCGAATTCCCACTCGGCCTCGGTCGGCAGGCGCTTGCCCGCCCACTTCGCGTAGGCGGCCACGTCGTCGTATGAAACCTGCACCACCGGGTGGTCGTGCTTGCCCTCGATGTTGCTGCTCGGCCCCTGCGGATGGCGCCAGTCCGCGCCGGGCACGAACGCCCACCATCGCGAGTAATCGTCGAGCGGGACTGGCTCGTCGGTACCGATGAACACCATCGCACCGGGCACCAGCTCCGAGTCCGGCGGCTTCGGCGTTCCCGGCGCGATCTTTTCCCAGTCCAGCTTGCGCTCGGCGGTCGTCACGTACCCGGTCGCCTTCACGAACGCCGCGAACTGCGCGTTGGTGACGTGCGTGCGGTCCATCCAGAAACCGCCGATGCGCACCTTGTGCGCCGGCCGCTCGTTCTGCTGCGCGAGCTTGTGGTCGCTGCCCATGAGGAACTCGCCGCCATGCCGAGGGGGCCGCGCACGCCGTCGCCGACAACCACCACCGGCTCCTGCGGGGACAAGCCTCGCCTGTACCACCACCACCCCAGGCCGCCAGCCGCGCCGCTGGCCGTGATTCCTGCTGCGATCAGGAAATTGCGGCGAGCGTGGCTTGCCGGTGCAAGCGGCGGCGCAGCTTGCGCCGCCGTTCGTTCACGGCGTTGCCTGTTGTTCTGGCTCATTTCTTCATCGGGCTGACTTCGAGGACGATCTTCTGGATCGTGCCGGTGAACCGGGTCTCGGGGCCGATGCCGATCCCCTGGGCGACCGGCGTCTGGTTGTCGATGCCAACGTCGGCGGTCTCGTCCGCCGAGAAGATATTGGGCTGGGTCTTTTCGACGCGCCCTTCGGCAACCTGTTTTCCGTTCACGGAGAGCGTCGCCTTGCCGCCCTTGCCAAGGCCGCCGCCGTCATAGGCGAAGTCCAGAACGACTTTCGCCGGACCCGCCGGCAGCGCTTCGGGCGCGGTGACGGTGTAGCGGTCGAGCCCGAGGAAGTTGTACACATAGGACGGCTTGCTATCCTTCATGTACAGCGACCAGCCGCCAAACTTTCCGCCCTGCGACAGGATCGCGCCGTTGGCGCCGCCGGCCGGGATTTCGAGATCCGCGGTGATCTTGCTCGACCGGTTCTTGATGTTCATGAAGCTGTTTTCGAGCATGCCCTGCATCCCCTCGTAGAGCGTGAGGGAGGTGCGGTCGCCCATGAAATCCGGGCGGCCCGCAAGGGTCGCGTTGGTGCGCTCGATGGTCCGGTCGTCGATGGGCAGCACGTTGTACTTCTGCGCCTCCTTCATGAACAGCGCCTGCATCTCCTTCAGCTTCTCGGGCTGCGCGGCGGCCAGGTTCTTGGTGAGGCTGAAATCGTTCCTCACGTCGTAGAGGTCCCAGACGTCGGTGGTCAGCGGCGGCAGGTTGGTGGTCTGCCAGGGCGCGCGGTGGATGGTGCGGGCAAACCAGCCTTCGTGGTAGATCGCGCGATTGCCGAACATCTCGAAGTACTGCGTCTTGTGCCGCTCCGGCGCCTTCGCGTCGTTGAAGGCGTAGAGCAGGCTGGTGCCTTCGATGGGTGTCTGCACCGTGCCGTTGACGCTCTTGGGTTGCGGCAGCCCGGCGGCTTCAAGAATCGTGGGCGCGATGTCGATGACGTGCGAGAACTGGCTGCGCAGCCCGCCCTTCTCCTTGATACCCTTCGGCCAGTGGATGACCATCCCGTTGCGCGTGCCGCCGAAGTCGGACGCCACCTGCTTGGTCCACGAGAAGGGCGTGTCGAACGCCACCGCCCAGCCAGCGGCCATGTGCGGGAAGGTTTCCGGACCGCCCCACTTGTCGATCAGCGGGATCAGGTCTTCGACCTTCTCCTCCACGCCGTTGAAGTAGGTCATCTCGTTGTACATGCCGACGAAGCCACCCTCGGCGCTGGTGCCGTTATCGCCCATGATGTAGATGAAGAGCGTGTTGTCCAACTCGCCGATGTCCTCCAGCGCTTTCCTGAAGCGCCCGACCTGGTCGTCGGTGTGCTCCAGGAATCCGGCGAACACCTCGGCCTGGCGCGCGAAGAGACGCCGCTGGTCTGCCGGCAGCGAGTCCCACGCCTTGAGGTCCTTGGGTCGCTCGCCCAATTGGGTATTCGGCGGCACCACGCCGAGCTTCTTCTGGCGCTCGAGCGTGTCGACCCGGGTCTGGTCCCAGCCCTTGTCGAACTGGCCCTTGTACTTGTCGGCCCATTCCTTCGGCACGTGGTGCGGCGCGTGTACCGCGCCGGTGGCGTAATAGACGAAGAACGGCTTGTCCGGCGTCATCGACTGCTGGGCTTTCACCCAGTTGATGGCCTGGTTCGTCATGTCCACGCTGAAGTGGTAGTCCTTCATTTTCGGCGGGTCGACCTTGATCGTGCCGTCATAGATCAGCGGGTACCACTGGTCGGTCTCGCCGCCGATGAAGCCGTAGAACTTGTCGAAGCCCTGGTGGGTGGGCCAGCGGTCGAACGGCCCCGACACGCTGGTCTCCCAGGCGGCGGTTTCGTGCCACTTGCCGAAGGCGCCGGTGCTGTAGCCGTTGAGGCGCAGCATTTCGGCCAGCGGCGCAACGCTGTTCGGGATCTGCCCGGTGTTGCCGGGGAAGGCCGTCGCGGTCTCCATGATCGAGCCGGCATTGGCGGTGTGGTGATTGCGGCCGGACTTGAGGGCGACTCGTGTCGGTGAGCACAGCGCCGTGGTGTGAAAGTTGTTGAAGCGCAGGCCGGACTGGGCGAGCTGGTCTAAGGTCGGGGTACGGATCGGGCCGCCGAACGTGGTGGGTCCGCCGAAGCCGATGTCGTCGATCAGTACGATGACGACATTGGGCGCGCCCTTGGGTGCCTTGACCTCGAATCGCGGCGGGGCCTTGGCCTTGCGCGCGTCAAGCTCAGTGTAGGTCTGCCGCTTGGGTTCCGCGATCGGCAGCACCGTGCGATCGAGTTTTTCCTGCGCTGAAACCGTCGTGCCGGCGAGTGCCAGCGCGAGTCCGGCGACGGCGATGAGGTCTTGCATGAGGTTGACTTTCATGGCTGTGTTCCTCTATATGAATAATTGCTCAGCGAAGCTGCCGAACTGGCCGGCAGCCAGAAGCTCACCCCCCGCTTTCGTCCGCCACGGACATTGTCGATGCCGCGGCCAACAGCATTCCGGCGCACATGGACTTCTTGAGACTGGTTATCCAAGCCCACGGTGCGATGTGCAGCCATGTAGTAGCCCATGCCCATTGTTTATAGAGCAAGCTTGCTTTTTTTCCAGACGCTGACATGGCTGTGGACAAGCACCAAGAACACCAAGCACGGGCATTACCCTGCAGGCACCCCGGAAGGGATTTGCAAAATTCCGGGGAAGTCGATCCTGCGCGAGCGTCGTGGCATCGTTGCGGTGAAGCTTGATAGAAGCAGGCCGGAGATCATGTGCGCCGGCAGGAATGAACTATAGGGACTTACCTATGCGCTATTGGCTGGTGAAGTCCGAACCATCCGACGTCAGCGTCGACGATTTAGCCAAGATGCCCAAGACGCTCGCCAGGTATGGCGTGCGCAACGACCAGACACGCAATTTCATGCGCGACCAGATGAAGGTTGGCGACAAGCTGAATCGCCCGGGTTAACCATCCAGGGGATGCGCTGGAGATTTCGGTGAAAAATGATGAAGCCGCTTAAATGAATGAGGATATTGGTCGGCTGCAGATGGCAGCATCTAGTGCTGAACGGACACTCGGGAAGCAGCCACAACTGGCTGAAATGGGTCGGCTGCCGTCCTTCGCTGCTAACGAAAGCAGCCATTCGGTGGCGTACTCCCTGAACGTCGGCAACCTGCACGACACCGGTCATTTAACTGGGGGGACGCCACCGGCCGCAATGGCCGAGGTACCGACGTTCGCGGTAGCCTAACTGACTGACCACTTCTGGGCCGAACTCAGCCACTCCCCCTGCAGCGCATTGACGCGTGCGCCAAAACCCGACAGGCTGAAACCTGTTCCGGTTTATTCGATGTTGCCCATGAACGCACGTTTGCATTGCACGCGCTGGCTTGCGCTGTGCCTGTTTTCCACCACGTTGTTCGCCGCCTCGCCAGACGGCGTGGTGGCGGTGTCGCATCCGGCCGCTGCGGCTGCCGGCGCGCGCATGCTGGCGCAGGGCGGCAATGCCATCGATGCCGCCGCCGCGGTGCAGTTCGCGCTCAACGTGGTGGAACCGCAGTCCTCCGGTATCGGCGGGGGCGGCTTCATGCTGGTTCACCTCGCCAAGACCGGCGAGACCTTCATCGTCGATTCGCGTGAGCGCGCCCCGGCGGCGGCCAGCGCCGACATGTTTGCTCCGGATGGCCTGGCGATGGCGTTTCCGCTGGCCTCGACCAGCGGCCTGGCGGTCGGCGTGCCCGGCACGCTGCGCGGCATCGACACCGCGCTGCGCCGCTGGGGCACCAAGAAACTCGCCGACACGCTGGCGCCGGCGATCGAACTCGCCGGGCACGGCTTTCGCGTCAACCGCTTTCTGGCGGACGACATCGCCCACGACGATGGCCGCACGCAGTTGCATCCGGAAACCGCCGCGACCTTCCGCCCCGGCGGCGTACCGCTCGCCGAAGGCGACTGGCTGGTGCAGCCCGACCTGGCGAAGACGCTAAAGCTGATTGCCGCCAAGGGGCCTGATGCGTTCTATCGCGGCCCGCTTGCCCGGGCCATCGTCAAGGCCCAGCAACGCAGCCGCAGCGAACTCGGCGACGCCGGCCGCGGCCGCATGACGCTCGCCGATCTCGCGCAGTATCAGGTGGTGATCCGACAACCCCTGATCGGCCACTACCGCGGCTGGACGCTGGAGGGTATGCCGCCGCCGTCGTCGGGTGGCTTGACGGTGCTGCAGATGCTGAACCTGCTGCAGCGCTTTCCGCTCGGCGACACGGCGCAGGGCTACGGCTTTGACAGTCCGCAAACCCTGCACGTGATGATCGAGGCGATGCGGCTGGCGTTTGCCGACCGCGCGGTGTGGATCGGCGATGACGACACCATGCCGGTGCCACAACGCGGGTTGCTGCATCCCGGCTATCTGGCCACCCGCGCCGCACAGATCAAACCGGACAGCCGCATGGACACGCCGCAGGCCGGCGACCCCACGCCCTGGGATTCATCCACCACCGTGCGGCCAGCCCCATCGCGTGTCCACGAAGAAAGCCCGCACACCACTCACTTCGCCATCGTCGACCGCTGGGGCAACGTGGTGAGTGTCACCACCACCATCGAATACACCTGGGGCACGGGCATCACCGTGCCGGGCTATGGTTTCCTGCTCAACAACGAACTGACAGATTTCAACCTGGCGCCCAGCGCCGACGCCGTGGCGGGCAACCCCGGCGCCAATGACGTTGCCCCCTACAAGCGCCCGCGCTCCAGCATGGCCCCGCTGCTGCTGCTGAAACAGGACAAGCCGGTTGCCGCCTTCGGTTCGCCCGGCGGCGCAACCATCATCAACTCGGTGCTCAACGTCACGCTCAATCTGGTCGACCACGGCATGACCCTGCAGCAGGCCATCGATGCCCCGCGCCTGTCGGTCACCCAGGCTGCCGGCCAGGTGAGCTGCGAAGGCGGCCAGGTCTTCATGCAGCCCGCGTTCAGCGTCGGCACGCAGGATGCCTTGCGCAAGCTGGGGCATATCGGCCTGGGTGAAGCTGGCACGAATGGCTGCCAGGCGAGCATCGGCTCGGTGCAGGCGGTGGCGATCGACCTGGCGACAGGCGTCCACGAGGGTGCGGCCGATCCACGCCGCGAAGGCACGGTGATCCGGGTCAAAGCACCGCAGGATTGATCCCCCAGGCTGCATTCCGGTCCGCCGGAATGACCAAACCTTACCCCTCGCAGGGCCGGAACATTAGCGCGGCCGCTGGTACACCCCGACCAGTTCGGCATGCGCCAGGATGTGGCCCTGCATCGCCTTTTCCAGCGCGGCCTTGGCGGGCTGCTTCAGGTCTGGCAGAAACACATCCAGCGCAAACAGCTTGTGGACATAGCGATGCTGGCCGATGGGCGGGCACGGTCCGCCATAACCGGTGCGCTGCCAGTCGTTCACGCCCTGCCGGGTGCCCGCCGGCAGATCCGTGTTCGCAACGCCCTCGGGCAAACCAGTCGCTTCAGGCGGAAGGTTGTAGAGCAGCCAGTGCACCCAGGTCATCTTGGGCGCGGCGGGATCCGGCGCGTCCGGGTCGTCGACGATCAGGACCAGGCTTTTTGTATTGGCAGGCACGCCGGTCCAGGCAAGCGGCGGCGAACGATCCTGGCCATCGCAGGTATGACGGAAGGGAATCACGCTGTTGTGCGGGAAAGAGGCCGAACTGAGGGTCAAACTCATGGCAGCGTTCTCCTTTGGGTGGTGGGGCGATCCGTTCCCTGAAGCCGTAGCCGGGATGGCTGACAAGGCCACCAGCACAATCCACACCAGAAACAGGCGTCTTGTATGGGCGTGCATGATTTCAACACCACCTAAAAAGCGTATTTCAACTCAACGACACACCAGCACCGGGATTTTGCAGTGCGTCAGGACCTTCTGCGTTTCGGAACCCAGCATCAAGGCGCGCGCCCCGCGACGGCCATGCGACGCCATGAAGATGAGGTCGCAGCCGCGACTTTGCGCCATCGCGATGATGCCTTCATGGGGTTCTTCGCATTCGGTGCTGACGGCTTCACATGCCACCCCCGCCTCGGCCGCCGTTTGTTTCGCGTTGTTCAGGATCGACTCGACCCGCTTGTCCATCGCAATGCGATATGCCTCGCTGGCCACGGCAAAGTCAAACATCCCCTCGGTGGCCATTCCGTAGGGCAAGTAAGCGGATTTTGCGTGATAGACCGTCAGCCGGGCGCCGGTCTCCCGGGCAAAAGAACAGGCCTGTTTCAGGGCTGTCTGGGATAACTCGCTGCCATCGATGGGTACGAGCAGGTGCTTGAACATGACCGCCTCCTTTTTGCTGTCTGAAGCATAGGCTATCCGTTCGTCCATTCCACCGCGTCAAAGAGGCGCAATCGCTGTTCCATCCCGGGCGTCGGCTATGGTTCAAGCAAGAGGCTGGAATCATCGTCTCGTCCCCCATCTGTCATTACGCTCATGCCCATCCACAACGCCGACATTGCGGCCACCTTCGAGGAAATAGCAGACCGTCTGGAAATCCAGGGCGCCAATCCGTTTCGCATCCGCGCCTACCGCAACGCTGCCCGCACGCTGGGCGAACTGCCGCAGGAGCGCGCGCTACTGGAAAAAGGCGAAGACCTGACGCGGCTGCCGGGCATTGGCGACGACCTCGCCGCCAAGGTCCGGGAAATCGTTGAGACCGGACATTGCAGCCTGCTCGACCGTCTGCGGCGTGAACTGCCGCCTGCAGTCACCGAACTGCTGCATATCCCCGGCCTCGGGCCGAAGCGGGTCAAGGTGCTGTACCACGAGCTTGAGGTGCAGACCGTCGAACAGCTTTACCGGGCCGCGCGCGACGGCCGTATCCGCGCTCTGCCCGGCTTCGGCGAAAAGACCGAACTCAACATCCTGCAGACGGTGGAAGCGCATGCCAGCCAGACCCGCCGCTTCAAGCTGGCGGTGGCGGCGCAGTATGCCGACGCTCTCACCGCCTTCCTGCAAACTGTCCCTGGCGTCGGCCAGGCGACGCTGGCCGGCAGTTTCCGCCGCATGCGCGAGACGGTGGGCGATCTCGACATTCTGGTGACGGCTGCGGCTGGCAGCCCGGTGATGCAGCGCTTCACCGCCTACGACGAGGTGGCCGACGTGCTGTCCGCCGGCCCCACCCGCGCCAGCGTCATGCTCAAGTCCGGCCTGCAGGTCGATCTGCGCGTGGTGGAAGCCAAGAGCTATGGCGCAGCGCTGTGCTACTTCACCGGCTCCAAGGCCCACAACATCGCGATCCGCCGCATCGCGCAACAGCGCGGCCTCAAGGTCAACGAATACGGCGTGTTTCGCGGAACCGAACGCATCGCCGGCGAGGACGAGGCCTCGGTCTACCGCAGTGTCGGCCTGCCCTTCATTCCGCCTGAACTGCGCGAGGATCGCGGCGAGATCGAGGCGGCGCATGGCGGACGCTTGCCCAACTTGGTTGAATTGGCCGACCTTCGTGGCGACCTGCACGCCCACACCCAGGCCACCGACGGCCACAACAGCCTGCGCGAGATGGCGCTGGCGGCGAAAGCACTGGGCCTGCAATACCTCGCCATTACCGAGCATTCGCGCCACCTGACCGTGGCACATGGCCTCGATCCGCTGCGGCTGGCCCGCCAGTGCGACGAGATCGATCAGCTCAACCAGGAACTCGACGGCATCACCTTGCTCAAGGGCATCGAGGTGGACATCCTGGAAGACGGCAGCCTCGATCTGCCGGACGACGTATTGGGCCGGCTCGACCTGGTGGTGGGTGCGGTGCACAGCCAGTTCCATCTGTCGCGCGCGAAGCAGACCGGGCGCATCCTGCGCGCGATGGATCACCCGCATTTCACGCTGCTGGCGCACCCCAGCGGGCGCCTGATCGAACAGCGCGAGCCCTACGACGCCGACATGCTGCGCATCATTCGCCATGCAAAAGATCGCGGCTGCTTTCTCGAACTCAACGCCCACCCCGATCGCCTCGATTTGCTGGATAGCCAGTGCCAGATGGCGAAAGAGGAGGGTGTGCTGGTCAGCATCAATTCCAACGCCCACAGCAGCTTCGATTTTTCCAATCTCAAGTATGGAGTCGGCTAGGCCCGGCGCGGCTGGCTCGAAAAGAACGACGTGCTCAACACCCGCCCGCTGGCGGCGCTGCGGCGCCTGCTCAAGCGCACCATGTAAAGCCATGCTGCCCCTGGCTCTGATCGGCGACTTCATGCCCAGCCGATATCAGCCATGAGTGAAATTGCGCATGGCGAATGAATGAATGGGTGCCGCGACGGGCGTTCGCGTGGGCCAGCCTACTCCTGCAGATGGTGATGGCCAATGCTCACGCGTTTGGGCTGCGGCCTGTCAGCGGACAGATCCTCGATGAACTGCACGGCATCGCCCTCATTGAGCTGTTTGAGCGTGGTGTTCACCAGATTGTCGGCATTGAAATACAGTTCGTCGCCGTCGGCTCGCAGGATAAAGCCATAGCCCTCATCGGGAAACAGCCGCACCACTTCACCGACGTATTCCGTATCGTGGATCTTGGTCTCGCGGCGCAACAGCCGGGAATAATCATCAAGCTGGCGCCTGGCTGCATCGAAAGCGTCGCGCAACGCGACATACACATCTTCGTGCTGGTCGCGGTTCACCACGATTTCGCTTCCCGGCACGCCGATGTCGATGCGCGCGTTGAAGAACTTGCCCTGTTGCTTGTGCTGGTGCGGCATTTCCACCACCACCCGGCAGGACATGATCGGCTCAAAGAAAGTCTCCAGTTTTTCTGCCTTGTCGCGGATATGCGCTTCCAGCACGTCGGAATGTTCGATGTCGCGAAACGTGATTTGCAGGGGTGTTTTCATCTTGTGTCCTTCCGTTCAGGTTGTCATTTACCGGTCAATGCCGGTCAATGCCACTACTTGATTGAACCCTTAATACAGACGCGCCATGCCACATTGCGTCTGCCTGCGCTCTTGATGAAGTTCATCCCTTACTTTTAATTTAGTGCATGGAATTGAAACAGATGCATATCTGCTTGATGCCGCACTTGATTAAGCGAGCCACGCGAACGGACCGGCTGTTCGGTCCGGACGACAGGCCGAAAGTCCATCTGCTATATATTGAAAGTGATATTCAAGAGTTGAGTTTGACCATGCGGCATCGGACAAAAAGGAAAGACCATGACGCGAAATCCCATCGATATTGCCAGCCGTGTCAGTCCGCGCCTATCGGCACTGCTGCGCAGCCGGGTCAACAATCCGGCGTGCGAGCAACCCATCAGCCTCATGGCGGTGCACCGCTTTCTCGCCGACCTGTTACCCGAGGACTTCAAGGAGGCCGAGCAACTGCATCACTTTGATGTCAGTGAATCGCCCCTGGATGAACTGGATGCCCTCATCGAGGAATTCGGCGCCACCGCCCTTGCCATCGATTTTGTGCAGGCCAGCGCCAGCGAACCGCTCTCGCGCGTGATCGAGGCGGTGGTCAACGACGACAACCGTGAAAATCCCCCTACGCTGGCCGCGATCAGGGACGCCCTCCTGGCCGGCCTGGGCGCAAGCCTGGTCGGCGACGGCGTGCTGGAGGAGGACGAGGACGACACCCTGTTGCCGGAGATCGACGCGTTGATCGAACAGTTTGGCGCCGACAGCCTCGCGGAAGAATTTCTGCGTTATGAGTAACCGGCCCATCTCAGAGGAACATTCATCATGTTGAGAAAACAGCGTTCGAGGCGCGTTCTGGCGGGGGTTCTGGTGGTGCTGGGCGGCGTGCTGATGTTCATGGCACCCGCAATATGGGCCGGCCTGATCGTGCTTGCGCTGGGCGTTGTCATTGAACTGGCTGGCATTGCGCTGGAGCATCAAGCCTAGCCCACCGGCTGCCAGACCTGGAGTTGCCATGAGAGCCCTGATTATCAGCGCGGATCATTTCGAGGATTCCGAACTCCTGTTTCCCTTTTACCGGCTGCAGGAGGAAGGCATGGAGGTGTACGTCGCTTCCATTGCCAGGGGGAAAATAAACGGCAAGCACGGCTACGAGGTTGCGGTGGACATAGCACTGCGGGATGTCGACCCGACTAACTACGACCTTCTCGTTCTCCCCGGCGGCAAGGCCCCTACGAAACTGCGCAAGGAGCCGGCCGTCATCGCGATCGCGCAGGATTTCATGCGTCGCAACAAACCTGTCGCCGCCATCTGCCACGGACCGCAGATTTTGATCTCGGCTGGCGTTCTGCAGGGGCGGCGCGCCACCTGCTACCACTCGGTTGCCGAGGAACTGCAAAACTCAGGTGCGCTGTACGAAGACACGGAGGTGGTGGCGGACGACAAGCTGGTCACCTCCAGGCAGCCCTCCGATCTGCCCGCCTTCATGCGTGAAACGGTCAGGCTATTGGGAAAAACACCCCGATGAACCCTTCATCTGTTGTCGCGCATCCTAGTATGAAGAAGTGAGAAGCAACTTTAGAAACTGATTCTGTCCAGGGTGCTGGTGTGACAACATGAAAAAAACACGGCTTGCCATCATCGGTCTGGGGAACGGGGGACGCAAATGCGTTGAGGCCATCGCATCCGATCCGGCGACAGTGCTCGCCCGCGTGGTGCGGCGCATCGACAGTTCACCCGAACCCTGGTTGAAAGCCCCGGCCGTAACCCATATCAGCGAGTTGAAAGAAGTGGATGCCGCGCTCATCTGCGTTCCGGCCCGAGGTCATGGGGATTGCCCAAGGCCTGCTGCAAGGCCGTATTCCCATCGTGGAATGCGCACGTTTTCATGGCGAGCCCTTCCTCGAACACAAGTCGGATATCCATCGGGCCGCGCTGCGCACAAGGTGCCGGCCATTGTTGGCGCAGGATGCGACCCCGGCGCCCTTTCCCTCTTTCGCAGCCAGTTCGCGCTGCTGGCGCCCCGCGGACATACGGAAACCAGCTTGCATACCGGGACCAGCCTTCACCACACCCTGGCCGCGACTGGAATCCAGGGCGTCCGCAAAGCGCTGGCGACCGAATGCACAGCCGTGGGCGGAGTGCTCCAGCGTTACGTCTATGTCGAACTGGAACCCTCGGCAAACGCTGCCGCAGTGGAAGATGCCATCGTCAATGACCCCCTCTTTCTCGATGAACAGACGCAGGTATTTGCCGTTCCCAGCATTGCCGCGCTGGAAGAAACCACCCATGGCGTGACGCTGGAACGCCGCACCGCACCGGCAGAGGCCAGCCACGCCTCCTCGTTGCTGGAAGCCCGTTACGACGAGGCAGGACTGGCAGCGCGGATGATGCTTGTCGCCGCACGATCATTGCCATTCCCGAAGGCAGGCGCCTATACCCTGCTCGACCTGCCGCCTGGTGCACTCTGGGGAGAACAGCGACCTGTCGCGGAAAAAGAATGGATATAGCCAAACCAGATTTGTTGTCATTGTTGTCATTCATAAGGTGCGAAAAATGAAAACCCGTTTTGCTGGATTTCACCCCGTTCGTCATGACCGCCTGATTGAGGAAAATCGGCACGACACCTACCAGGCCAAGCACAAACTGCAGGAACCCACGGTTTGCCCGCAGTGCGGCGCGGTGTTTCACGAAGGGCGCTGGCAATGGCTGTCGAAACCTGCGCAGGCACACGAGGAAATGTGTCCGGCCTGTCATCGTATTCGTGACGACTTCCCGGCTGGCTTCGTGAGCATAAGCGGTTCGTTCTTCAATGATCACAGCGCGGAACTGCTGCATCTGGCGCGGAACGAGGAAGCACGCGCCAAGTCCGAGCACCCCCTGAAGCGGATCATCAAGATCGAGAACCAGGAAAACGGCATCCAGATCACCACGACCGACATCCATCTCGCTCGCGGTATTGGGGAAGCGCTGCATCACGCCTATCAGGGCGCCCTGGAATATCACTACAACGAGCAGGAAAACCTGCTGCGCGTGATGTGGGAACGCTAGGCCGGCAATCCGGCCACCCGTCAGGCAGCGCTTCAGGCTGGCTCGGGTCGCTCTGTCCCGAACCGGACTGATCGCGGTGTCGCAATGGGTAAAACCAGCATAAGAATCATTTAGGGGGGTCTGCTTTCATGCATCCGAGCGTCTTGCGTTTACCCGTCATGATGTTGCCGCAACCGGACGAGACGACCTGCGGCCCGACCTGCCTTCACGCGCTTTACACCTACTGGGGCGAGGACGCGCACCTGGCGGAGGTGATCGAGCGCACCCACAAGCTGGAACACGGCGGCACCTTCGCGATCTTTCTGGCCTGCGATGCCCTGCGTCACGGCTACCAGGCCACCATCTACACTTACAACCTGATGGTGTTCGATCCCACCTGGTTTGCGCCGGGCGTGGATATTGCCGAGCGCCTGCAGCGTCAGCGCGAGGTCAAAAAAAACGATGCCCGGCTGCAGCACGTCACCGAAGGCTATCTGGAATTCCTCCACCTGGGCGGTCAACTGCGCCTGACCGATCTCACACGCCCCCTGCTGCGCCGTCTGCTGCGCCGCAACCTGCCCATCGTCACCGGGCTGAACTCGACCTATCTGTATCGCGCGGTGCGTGAATTCGGGCCCAACGACGAACCGGACGACATACGTGGCCTGCCATCCGGACACTTCGTCGTGATCGCGGGCTATGACCGCAAGAAGCACAGTGTGCTGGTGGTCGACCCCTACGACTTGCACCCTCATGGCCCGTCGCACGAATACTGGATCAACATCGATCGCGTACTGGGCTCGATCCTGCTCGGCATCGTGACCCATGACGCCAATTTGCTGCTGGTCTACCCCCCTCAGGCGGCGCCCGGGGACGGGCCATGAGCATCCTCATCGTCGTCGACAACCCACGCGACTGGCCGCTCGACATTCCCGACGTCAGCGTCGTCGCGGCTCGCACCTACCTGACCGATCCTGCCTATGGCGAGGGTCGCTCGGTCAAGGTGTTCAACCTGTGCAAGTCCTATCGCTACCAGAGTCTGGGCTACTACGTCTCGCTGCTGGCCGAGGCGCGCAGCCACAAGCCGCTGCCCCGCGTCAGCACCATGGAAGACCTGCAATCGCAAAACCTGGTGCGGCTGCTGACCGAGGGTCTGGATGACCTGGTGCAAAAATCACTCGCACCGATCAGGTCGGATACATTCGAGCTCAGCATCTACTTCGGTCGCAACATGGCAAGCCGCCACGGCGCGCTCAGTCATCAGCTGTTCAGCCTGCTGCAGGCGCCCCTGTTGCGCGCCCATTTCGAGCGGCATCGCGACCATTGGCAGCTGCGCAGCGTGCGCGCCATTGCCGCCAGCGACATCCCGCCACCGCATCAGGATTTCGTGGTGGAGGCCGCCAACGCGTATTTCATGGGCCACCGGCGGCGCACGCACAAGCGCCCTGCACCGCGTTTCGATCTCGCCATCCTGCATGATCCCGACAATCCGGAGCAGCCATCCAACCCCCGTGCCCTGCAGCACTTCGAGAAGGCGGCAGCGGAAGTGGGCCTTGATGTTGAGCGAATCACCCGCGCCGACCTGGCGCGGCTGCCCGAGTTCGACGCGCTGTTCATCCGCGACACCACTTTTGCCAACCACTACACCTATCGCTTCTCGCGCCGGGCCACTGCGGAAGGACTAGTGGTGATCGACGACCCCGACTCGATCCTGCGCTGCAACAATAAGGTCTACCTTGCCGAACTGCTTGCCCGCCACAGCATTCGCGCCCCGCGAACGCTGATGGTGCACCGCGACAACGTCGACCAGATCATTTCCAGCCTCGGTCTGCCGTGCATACTCAAGCAGCCGGACAGCTCGTTCTCGCTCGGCGTGACCAAGGTGGAATCGGAGCAGGAACTGCACGCGAAGGTGGACGCCCTGCTGCAGAAATCCGAGCTGATCGTCGCGCAGGAATACCTGCCGACCGAGTTCGACTGGCGCGTCGGCATCCTCGACCGCAGGCCGCTGTTTGTCTGCAAGTACTTCATGGCCGCCGGACACTGGCAGATCGTCAAGCGCGAACACGGGCGCACCGGCTACGAAGAAGGTCCGGTGCAGGCAGTGGCGGTGGCCGAAGCGCCGCAAGACGTGGTGAAGATCGCCCTCAAGGCCGCCAACCTGATCGGCGATGGCCTCTACGGCGTGGATATCAAACAGGTCGGTAACCGCTGCTACATCATCGAGGTCAACGACAATCCCAACATCGACGCCGGCAACGAGGACGGGGTGCTGAAGGACGCCCTCTACCGCGAGATCATGGGTTCGTTCGTGCGCCGCATCGAGGCGCGCAAGCTGAGGAGCGTCTGATGGGTGTCCCCGCACTCCACGCCTTTGCGGGCTACGGCATCGAGCTGGAATACATGATCGTCGACCGGCACACGCTTGCGGTCATGCCACTTGCCGACGCCCTGCTGCAGGCGGCATCGGGCAAGCCGCAGACGGACGTGGATCGCGGTCGCTTCGGCTGGTCAAACGAGATCGTGCTGCATCTGGTCGAGATCAAGAACGCCCGTCCCGATCCCGCGCTCGAACCCCTCGCCGCAGGCTTCCAGGCCGAGGTCAATGCCATCAACCGACTGCTTGACCCCATAAGCGCCCGCCTCATGCCCAGCGCCATGCACCCGTGGATGAACCCCGCTGTTGAAACTCGCCTGTGGCCCCACGACCAGGCCCCTCTCTATCAGGCTTACGACCGCATTTTCGGCTGCCACCAACACGGCCAGGCCAACCTGCAAAGCATGCACGTCAACCTGCCCTTCGCCAGTGACACGGAATTCGCCCGCTTGCACGCAGCGGTGCGGCTGGTACTGCCCATCCTGCCCGCCATCGCTGCGAGCTCGCCTATCGCCGACGGCCAACCCAGCGGCTTGTTGGACACCCGGATGGAGGCCTACCGCACCGCCGTCAAGCGCGTCCCTTCGGTGATCGGCCGGGTGATCCCGGACACGACCAACAGCCATGCCGAATACGAGGCGCAAGTATTGGAACCGATGTACCGCGACATCGCGCCGCTCGATCCAGACGGCGTGTTGCAACACGAATGGCTCAACGCGCGCGGCGCGATCCCGCGCTTTGACCGCAACGCCATCGAGATCCGGGTGATCGACACGCAGGAATGTCCACGAGCCGACCTCGCCATTGCCGCCGCCGCCACGGCCGTCATCCGTGCGCTCTACGATGACAAATGGTCGTCGCTCGCCATGCAGCAAGCGATCAGCACGGATAGCCTGGCGAAGATCCTGCACGCCTGCATCCGCGACGCCGATCAGGCGGTGATCGACGACGCCGGCTATCTGCATCTGCTCGGCTTGTCCGATCGGCAATACCGGGCGGGCGAACTGTGGCGGCACCTCATGACCCGGACAGGCCTGAACCGCTCCACCTTCTGGGCCGAGACCTTGCGCGTGATGCTGGAGCAGGGCCCGCTCGCCCGCCGCATCCTGCGGGCGCTCGGCAATGACTCTTCGAGCGCGCACCTGCAGCAGGTCTATCGCACGTTGTGCGACTGCCTCGAAATGGGCCGCCTGTTTTCAGAGGAATGAGCATGGCCAGCAGCGATCAAACCCTGATCACCTGTGAACATGGCGGCAATCGCATCCCGCCACGCTACCGGGGTTTGTTTGCAGGCTTTGAAGACTTGCTGAACTCCCACCGCGGCTACGACCCCGGTGCGCTCGTCATGGCCGAGGACCTGGCCGAGGCGCTGGATGCGCCCCTGATCGTTTCCACCATCAGCCGCCTGCTGATCGAACTTAACCGCACCATCGGCCATCCGAATCTCTACTCCGTTGCCACACGCAACGCGCCCGAGCCGGTGCGCCAGGAGATTCTGGACCAGCATTACCTGCCTTACCGCAACCAGATCGAGACGCATATCCGCGAAGCGATTGCACAGGGCAAGCGGGTGATCCACCTTTCCTCCCACAGCTTCACGCCCGAGCTCGACGGCGCAATCCGCAACGCCGATATCGGCCTGCTCTACGATCCGGCGCGAGCCGGCGAGGTCGAGCTCTGCTATCGCTGGCAAGCCCGGCTCAAGGCGCAGGCGCCGGATTTGAAGGTGCGCCGCAATTACCCCTACACCGGCAAGTCAGATGGCTTCACCGCCTACCTGCGGCGCTGCTTTCCGGCTGATAGGTATGTCGGCATCGAACTGGAAATCAATCAGAAGCAGGTTTTGAATCAGCGGCGGCAATGGCGGGCATTCCGCTTGCAAGTGATCGAGGCGTTGCGCCAAGCCACAACGGACTCACCTGATTGAAACACCGTGCCTGTAGAAGGCAGCCATCAGTCGAAGTTCGGCTTGACCTCAGTCAACAACCAATATTTCAACAAGTTAGCTGGCAAACTACAAGGAGTTTCATTCCGCCGCTACAATCGCGCCATGAATTCCCGCTACGCAATCATGGTTACCGTTGCCTTGGCCCTGGCGGCAACCCTGGGTGCCTTTCTGCTATTGCGCCCCAACCCTGCCCCACCGATCCGGATCGGCGTGCTGCACTCGCTCAGCGGCACCATGGCGGCGAACGAACGTCCCCTGGTCGACGCAGTGCGGTTGGCGGTTGAGGAAATCAATGCCACTGGCGGACTGCTGGGGCGGCGTGTGGAAATCGTGGTCGCGGATGGCCAGTCCGATGATGGCGTATTCGCCGCCAAGGCCGAACGGCTGATTGTGTCGGACAAGGTCAGCGCCCTGTTTGCCTGCTGGACGTCGGCGTGCCGCAAAGCGGTGAAACCGGTGGTGGAGAAACACCGGCACCTGATGTTCTACCCGCTGCAATACGAAGGGCTGGAACAGTCGCCGGTGATTTATTACACCGGCTCCGCCCCCAATCAGCAGATCATTCCCGGGACGCGCTGGGCGCTGGATACGCTGGGGAAAAAAGTCTACCTGCTGGGTTCGGATTACATTTTCCCGCGCACCGCCAACCTCATCATCCGCGATGTGGTCCAGGCCAACCATGGCACCGTGCTGGCCGAGCGCTACCGCCCATTGGGTGATGCCGACTTTGGCGCGATCATTGCGGAAATCCGTGCACTGAAGCCCGACGTCGTGCTCAACACCGTCAACGGCGATAGCAATACGCATTTCTTCCGTGCCCTGCATGAAGCCGATCTCGGCACCATCCCGGTGATGTCTTTCAGCGTTGCCGAAGGTGGTCTGAGAGCCATCGGGCCCACCGCCTTCCATCCCAACCATTACGCAGTCTGGAGCTATTTCCAGAGCCTGCCGGGCGAAGCCAACCGGCACTTCGTCGCCGCTTTCCAGCAACGCTACGGTGCGGACCGGGTAACCAATGATCCGATCGTGGCCGCCTATGTCGGCGTGCGGCTGTGGGCCCAGGCCGTGCGCGATGCCGGGACAGATGCGCCGGAGCAGGTCAACCGTGCCCTGTTGCAGCAGAGTACGGCCGCGCCGTCGGGCATAGCCGCGGTTGATCGTGACACGCGCCATCTGTGGAAACAGGCATACATCGGCAAGGCACGCGCGGATGGCCAGTTCGACGTGGTGTGGTCTTCCGGAGAGTCACTGCGACCGGTTCCATTCCCCGATTATCGCTCGCAGCTCGAATGGCAGCAGCTGGTAACAGAACGGCTCGGAACCAAGTCATGAGCGCACGCGCCATTGCCCCCCGCCTGCTGCTGAGCTACCTACTGGTGGCGGTGCTGCCATTGGCGGGGCTGGCCGCCTTTTATCTGGCCTCGTTCGAAACCTCGTTGCGCGAAACCGTGTTGACGAACATGGCCACCATCGCGGACAAAAAAGCCGAGCAAATCAACAGCTACATGGCTGAAAGGCTGTCGGATGCCCGACTGCTCAGTCAGCGGAATATCGTCCGCGATGGGGTGATCACGCTGCAACAGGCCTTTCGCACAGGCGGACTAAATTCCCCCAGCTATCGGGCCGCCGCACGCCAGCTATACGACAACCTGAGTCGGTCCTATGGCGCCGAGAAGTTTTACGATTTGCTGTTGATGGACCCAGCCGGCAACGTGGTGTTTTCGATCAAGCATGAGCCGGATCTGGGCACCAACCTGAAACATGGCCCCTACCGCGATACCCAGTTGGCCAAGGGATACGCGTTGACGCTGCAGACCCTGCAAACCCACCTCACTCACTTTGCGTTTTATGCGCCTTCCGGCAATCGACCGGCTGCCTTTCTGACAGCGCCGGTGCTGGAAAATGGTGTTTTGATCGGCGTGCTGGCCCTGCAACTGGATGTAAGCAAGCTGGAATCGGTCACGGTCGACCGAACCGGCCTGGGCCGCACCGGGGAAACGGTGCTGGCGCAGAAAGATGGAAACGACGCTTATTACACCGGCCCGCTCAGGCATATTCGGGACGCCGCCTACCGTTACCGGGTGCCGCTGCAGAAGGCTGCCCTGCCGATGCAGAAGGCGCTGGCCGGCGATCACGACCGGGGCGTCATTCGCGACTACGCCGGCATTGAAAGCGTGGCCGCCTGGCGCTATCTGCCTGCCCTGGGCTGGGGCATGGTGGTCAAGATCGACACCGCGGAGGCACTGGCGCCGGCCGCCCAATTGCGTCGGATCACCTACATCGCACTGGCGCTGTTCCTGCTGCTGTCCGGCACCATGGCCTACTTCTTGGGACGCGGACTGTCACGCCCGATCCTGAATCTCACCCGGGTGGCCGACCGCATTGCCGCGGGCGATTTCTCGCAGCACGCGCAAGGGGAAGATATTGATGAGCTAGGCCGGCTGGCCCATGCCTTTAATCACATGACGGATGCCCTGGCCGATGCCCAGCACAATCTGGAGGCCCAGGTCGAAGCACGTTCGCACGAGTTGCGTGAACTTTCCGCGTTGCAGAGCGAGATTCTCGACAAAGCCAGCGCCCTGGTGGTGGTGCTCGACCGCGCAGGACGCATCCGCCGCTTTAATCGTGCCTGCGAGACGCTGACGCAATATTCGTTTGCAGAAGTCGAAGGGCGTTTTGTCTGGGATTTCCTGCTGGCGCCGGAAGAACGGGAAAGCGTTCAACAAGAGGCGTTCACTGCCCTCGCCCGCAATCCACAAGCCCTGCAGGCTTCCCACACCAACCACTGGGTCGCCCGCGACGGCACCAGACGCTTGATCGAATGGTCGAACTCGGCGCTGCTCGACGAGGCTGGCGAGATGGAGTTCATGGTCGGAATCGGCACCGACGTGACGGAAAAAATGATCGCCGACGCAGTGCTCAGGGAGAGCGAGCAACGCCTCAACGAGGCACAGCGCATCGCCCAGCTCGGCAGTTGGGAGCTCGATCTGGTCAGCGGCAAGTTGATCTGGTCAGACGAGATATTCCGCTTGTTCGAAATCGACAAGGCGGCGTTCGGCGCTTCCTACGAGGCTTTCCTGAACGCAATCCATCCGGAAGACCGCGCGCGGGTCGACCAGGCCTACACGGACTCGCTGGCAACCCGTTCACCCTACGAAATCGCCCACCGGCTGCGCATGCCGGGCGGCCGCATCAAGTGGGTGAACGAACGCTGTGAGACCCATTACGACGAGCAGGGAAAAGCCATCCGCTCCACTGGAACGGTGCAGGACATCACCAAACTCAAACTGGCGGAAGAAGCGCTCCGGCTCTACGCCAACATGTTCGAGCACAGCGGCGAAGCCATCCTGATCACCGACAGCGACAAGCGCATCCTGGCCGTGAACCCCGCTTTCACCCGTCTGACGGGTTACACCATCGACGAGATTCAGGGTGAAAATCCCAATATCCTTGCTTCCGGACAGACGACTGCCGAAACCTATTCGGCCATGTGGACCGCCTTGAATGAGGCAGGTTACTGGCAGGGCGAGATCATGGATCGACGCAAGGACGGCACGCTCTATCCGAAATGGATGTCCCTGTCAGTGGTGCACGATGTGGAAGGCAATATCAGCCATTACATCGCCAGTTTTACCGATATCACCGAACGCAAGCTGGCCGAGGCAAAAATTAGCCAGTTGGCCTATCACGATGCCCTGACCGGCCTGCTCAATCGCTTCAGCCTCAAAAACCAGCTGGATCAGGCGCTGGCCATGGCGCATCGGGAGCACCGTGCATTGGCGGTGGTATTCCTGGATCTGGACCGTTTCAAAACCATCAACGACACCCTGGGCCACCCGGTGGGCGACAAGTTGTTGGTGGAAGTGGCGCACCGTCTGCGCGACAGTGTGCGCGACAGCGATATCGTGGCCCGTCTCGGCGGCGACGAGTTTGTGGTGGTGCTGACCGAAGTGGAAGACGCCACGGCCGCCGCCCGCTTGGCGGACAAGGTGCTGCAGGTGCTGGGCCAGCGTTACCGCCTTGGCGACAACGA
Source organism: Thiobacillaceae bacterium (assembly GCA_012274165.1). Classification (GTDB taxonomy): domain Bacteria; phylum Pseudomonadota; class Gammaproteobacteria; order Burkholderiales; family Thiobacillaceae; genus Thiobacillus. Next base: position 4,786 of record JAAPAA010000268.1, on the reverse strand, counting down.
ATTGCATTCGACAGCAAGCATCGGCCTTGCCTTTTATCCGAACGATGGCGCCGATGGCGAGACGCTGATGAAAAACGCCGACACCGCCATGTATCACGCCAAATCAAACGGCCGCAACAATATCCAGTTCTTCACGGCCGAGATGAATCAGGCTGCGGTAAAACGCCTGATGCTGGACCAGGATTTGCGGATTGCGGTAGAAAAAAAGCAGTTCGAGTTGCATTACCAGCCGCAACTGGACAGCCGGGATGGCCGCATCGTAGGGGTCGAGGCGCTGGTGCGCTGGCGACATCCGCACAATGGCCTGGTGTCGCCGGCAGACTTCATTCCGGTTGCCGAGGAAACCGGCCTGATCCTGCCGCTGGGCGAGTGGGTGCTGGATGAAGCCTGCCGCCAGCTCCGTGCATGGCGGGACGATGGGCTCATGGGCATAACCATGGCAGTGAACCTGTCAGCACACCAACTGCATTCCCCCGTCTTGCTGGCGCAGGTTGCAGAAACGCTGAAAAAACACGGGCTGGCGGGCGCCGACCTCGAGCTGGAAATCACCGAATCGGTGGCCATGCACGATCCCGATGCCAGCATCAGCAAGCTCAAGGCCCTGCGCGGACTGGGCGTGCGCCTGTCCATCGACGATTTTGGTACGGGTTACTCTTCGCTCAGCTATCTCAAGCTGCTGCCGATCCATACCTTGAAGCTCGACCAATCCTTCGTCCGCGACATCGAGAGCGACAGCAATGATGTCGCGATCTGCACCGCCACCATCGCCTTGGCCCACAATCTGGGATTGGCGGTGATTGCTGAAGGCGTGGAAACCGAGGCACAGCGTCTTTTGCTGACCTCACACCAATGCGATTTCATGCAGGGATATTTGTTCAGCAAGCCCCTGCCGGCAGAAGCGGCGCAGGCATTCATCCAAGGACAGAATACCGCCTGAGCGCTACCGCTGACGCCGAAGTTATCGTGGCGTCGGTGGAAGGTGGCGCGCAGATCAGGCACTAGTGCGCCTTCTCCGCGATCACCACTTCACGGTTGCACAGTTCGCCCACTGCCATGCCGTACTCCTTTTCCTAACAAACCAGTTATTCAAGATAGTCGAATCTGAAAAACAGGTTGGCACGACAGGACGGCCAATTTCAGAAAGACAGAGGGCACAACCCGGATTTTTTCGACCCCACCTGTTCGCGCCAGCCCTGCGTTCGCAAACGGTGCGCTTTTATCTAGGATAAAAGCGCACCTATCTCAGGAGTTCAACATGGTTTTCACCAATCGCCATCAAGCCGCGGAATTGCTGGCCGATGCCCTGGCTGCCTACAAGGACCGGCATCCGCTGATTCTGGCCATTCCGCGCGGCGCGGTGGCGATGGGGCAGCAACTGGCGCGGGCGCTGGATGGAGAGCTAGACGTGGTGCTGGTGCGCAAGCTGCGCGCACCGTTCAATCCGGAGTTCGCCATTGGCTCGATCGACGAATCGGGCTGGACGTATGTTGCCGACTACGCCGAATCGGCCGGTGGCACGCCCGCCTATCTGGAGCAGGAAAAGCAGGCGCAGCTGGCGACGATCCGCCAGCGCCGGGCGCAATACACACCGCTGCGCCCGCCGATCGATCCAGCCGGGCGCATCGTGATCGTGGTGGACGACGGGCTGGCAACCGGGGCGACGATGATTTCCGCACTGCATGCGTTGCGCGCGCAAAGGCCGGCGCGGCTGATCTGCGCGGTGCCGGTGGCGCCGCCCGACACGCTGGAGAAAATCCGGCCGTATGCCGACGAGGTGGTGCGCCTGCATGCGCCGGAATACTTCCGCGCGGTGGGTCAGTTCTATGCGGATTTTCCCCAAGTGGACGATACCGAAGTCGAAGCCATCCTCAGGCAGGCCGGCGCTTGACGCCACGGCCTCAGGCCCTGGTCGAGCGCTGCCTTGGGCATGATGCTGATTGGTATTGATACATGCCTGGTTTGTACTAGCTTTAGATGTCTTGGCATTGCGCAAGGCAAGCAGTTGGGCGGGCAGTTTTTCCGCCTAGTTATTCAACTTTATTTCGCAAGGAATCAGGATATGAATAAACATGTCTACTCCACCGTTATCCCTACAAAACCAGCTACCCAGGATGAGCCGATATCGATTGCCCTGAGTGAGGACGGACTGATCCATGAATGCAATTCGGTCTGCGAATCCCTGTTCGGCTACCCACAGGAAGAGTTGCTGGGACACCACATCTCGCTGCTGTTCCCCAATCTGGCAAGTGTCCCTTTGGTGCGCAGCAGCGAAGTCAACCCGCGGCTGAAATATCTCAGCCACTGCGCGATCCCCTTCCTGTCCATCAAGCGTAACGGCAAGCGTTTCGCCAGCGAGTTGTTTTTCAACTACCTGAACAGCCAGAACGGTGGGCTGCGTCTCATCGCACGAAAACTTGAAAATGTGAAACTGGATTTTTTAGCCAACAGTCAGCCTTTGTTGCAGGCGTTCTGACCATCACTGTTTAAATCGCTCAAGGAGAAATTCATGGCCCTCGTCAAATGGGAACCCATCCGTGAAATCGAAGACCTGTTCGACCGCTATACGTCGAACCTGGGCTGGTAACCGAAGTGAAAATTCAGTAAGGCGTGTGATGCCGTCTTATGGTCCAGCGGTCCATCAGGCGGCATGGCATGGCATGACAGTGGCGGGCGACACATCATGCCAACCCATCAGTGAGCCCATAAGGAGCAACCACATGAAAAAAACTTTCCTATTTCCCATGGTTTTTGGCGCCCTGACGATCTCAAGCGGCCTTGCATTGGCTGCAGATCCGGTAAAAACCCAACCCCAGGCGCAAGAACAGATTTATGGCAGCCAGCTCATGACACCGCAGGAACGCGCTGAATACCAGACGAAAATGCACGCTGCGAAAACGACTGAAGAACGCGAACGCATCCGTGCAGAGCACCACACGCAAATGCAGGAACGGGCAAAAGTGCGCGGCATGACGCTACCCGATACACCTCCTCCCATGGGCGGCGGCATGGGCCCAGGGGGTGGAATGGGACCTGGCGGCAAAGGGCCGGGCGGATACTGACACTCAAGCAGGAGGTGCAAAATGAAATCCCAGTTCACGGGTTTCCACCCGGTCCGGCGCGACCGCCTGATTCAGGAGGCGCGGCACGACACCTACCAGATCAAGCACAAACTGCCAGAATCCACGGTGTGTCCCCAGTGTGGCGCCGTGTTCCACGAGGGTCGCTGGCAATGGCTATCGAGGCCGGCGCAGGCCCACGAAAAAACCTGTCCCGCCTGTCACCGCATTCATGACGCATTCCCGGCTGGCTATGTGACGGTGGGCGGCCCGTTCTTCAAGGATCACCGCGAGGAATTGCTGCGGCTGGTGAAGAACGAGGAAGCGCACGCCAAGGCGGAGCACCCGCTGAAGCGGATCATGAAAATCGAGGAGCAGGCGGACACCACCCAGATCACCACGACCGATATCCATCTCGCGCGCGGCATCGGCGAAGCGCTGCATCATGCCTACCAGGGCGCGCTCGAATTTCATTACAACGCGCAGGAAAACCTGCTGCGCGTGGTGTGGGAGCGATAGCAAGCGATCGGGAACAGGCGTTCGGACATGCAGCCGTCATTGAAATGCGCATCGCCCATCCCGATGTAGAAAGTATGCTGATATTTGGCTATCGCGCCTGAACTGGAGACTGAATGACTACGCTCACCCCCTCCCAACTCGATCAACTCGTCATGCTGTTGAAACAGGATTACCAGGCGCTTTTGATCGAGGTACGCGAAGAACTGGAAAACTCGGGCGAACAGCATCGCATCGACCTGCTCAACCGCGAGCCCGGCGACAGTGGCGATGAATCCATGGCCAGCACCTTGGCGGACTTCAACCTGGCCGTTGTGGATCGCCATGTTCACGCGTTGCGGGATATCGAGGCCGCTTTTCGGCGCGTCAAGGATGAATCGTACGGCGTGTGCATCGGCTGCGGAGACGAGATCAACTTCGCCCGTCTGCAAGCCTACCCGACTGCCAAGCGCTGCATTGTGTGCCAGGAAAAACATGAAAGGGAATACGCGCAGCCAGGCCACCCGCGCATGTAAACCGGCGCACCAGACGTTTCCTTCGCGAATGATGGATCGCCGCCGGTGTAGCTAGCTTGCGGCTGGCGCGAAATGACGCGCAAACCACGCTGCGGCCAGGCGCGCCACTTCTTCCAGTGTGCCGGGTTCTTCGAACAGATGGGTGGCACCGGGAACGATGACCAGCTTTTTTTCGCAGTGCAGTTGGTCGTAAGCCTGCTGATTGAGGTCGATCACGCCATCGTCCCAGCCGCCGACCAGCAACAGCGTCGGCGCCTTCATACTCGCCAGCGTTTCACGGCTCGCCAGATCGGGGCGGCCACCGCGCGACACCACGGCTACCGCATCCCGGCCGAGTAAAGCGGCGGCTTCAAGCGCGGCGGCGGCGCCGGTGCTGGCGCCAAAAAATCCAAGCGGCAGGTTGCGGCTGGCTTCGCTCGCGCCGACCCAGCGCGCCGCCTCCAGCAGGCGCTGCGTCAACAATCCGATATCGAAGCGCTGGGCGTAATCGCGGTCTTCTTCCGGCGTCAGCAAATCCATCAGCAAGGTGCCGACGCCGGCCTGCCGCAGCACGCCGGCAACATAATTGTTGCGCGGCGAATGGCGCGACGAGCCACTGCCGTGGGCAAACAGCACCAAGCCCGTTGCACGCTCGGGAATCTCCAGCATGCCTTCAATCGTCGCGCTGCCGGCCGGAATGTGGACGAGCGTGGACGTGCT
>JAAPAA010000267.1 GCA_012274165.1 Thiobacillaceae bacterium | reverse complement strand
GGCGTGTTATGCCGCCAAGGAAGCCGGGCGCAATCGGGTTCATGTGTATGAGGCATCCGACGATGCACTGGCGCACCGGTTTGGCGAAATGCACTGGGCGACTGACCTGGCACGTGCGCTGGATGAAGATAGCTTCGAACTTTTTGTGCAACCCATTGTGGCGCTGGCTGCTGAAGATACGCATCGGCATTGGGAGGTTTTGCTGCGCCTGCGCGGGGCCGAAGGCGACTATATCAACCCTGGCGCGTTCATGTCTGCGGCAGAGCGTTACGGTTTAATGCCGCGTATCGACCGCTGGGTTATCGAACATGCCTTCAAGACCTTTTCCGAGATGGCAGCACGCTCCGCGACTCATTGCCGCAATGATGTTGTTGCGATCAATCTCTCGGGTGCTTCGCTGAATGACGACAGCCTGATCGAGTTTGTGCGTGAAGTGCAAGCCAGTACGGGCATGCCCTGGAGCCGGGTCTGCTTTGAAATCACCGAGACGGTGGCGATCCGCAACCTGCCTATGGCGACCAGCCTGGTGAACGAGCTGCGCAATCTGGGATGCAAATTTGCGCTGGACGACTTTGGAAGCGGCCTGAGCTCGTTCTCTTATCTTAAAAACCTGCCGATCGACTACCTGAAGATCGATGGCAGCTTCATCATGGATATCGTGAACGATCCCGTCGATCGGGCGATGGTCGAGGCGATTTGCGAAGTGAGCCACATCATGGGGGTGAAGACCGTGGCCGAGTGGGTGGAAAACGAAGAAACCGCCGAGGTGCTGCGAAGTATCGGGATCGATTATGCGCAAGGGTATTTCTTTGGGCGGCCCGGCGCGATCGGGCAGTGGGCGCAGAAGTGCGACACGATACGCCTGCGCCCCGAACCGATGGCGGTTTGATTCACCCTGTAAGCGGCCATTTCTTGAGCACATCGTAATGCGCGCCATCCGCTTGTGGATTCGCCGCCACCAGCACAAACCCATCGACCACCCATTTGACGGGCAGGCATCCAACCGCCGCACCGCCCTGCGTTTTACGCAGCAGGGTGATATGCGGGGTGTACGGGCGGGCGTCGAAGGGGATGTCCAGCGCACGTAATTGGTCACGCAAGGCCAGCACCAGGCTTTCAAGCGGTTGGGCAGTCTGACTCAGGCCCAGCCAGCCAATCCGGTTGTGCGCCCAGTGGCCAGCCTGATCGAAGCTGAGATCAAACGCATCGACGGGAATGTCGTGGACGCCCTGCAACAAGGCATCGAGCCGGGCGGCGGGCACATCGCCAAGAAAGCTCAGGGTGAGGTGCAGTGTGTCGGCGCGCGTGCGGCGGCCGCCCCAATGTTGATACAGCCACTTGCCGGTTCGATTGAGCGCGTCGCGGGTGATTTCGTCCGGCCACAGGGCAAAAAACAGCCGCAGCGTGTCGGGCCTGGCCGGACTTGCTACGGCCGGCCCAGGCTCAGTCACGCTCGATCAGGCACACCGCTTCGGCGGCGATGCCTTCGCCGCGGCCGGTGAAGCCGAGCTTTTCGGTGGTGGTCGCCTTGACGTTGACGCGGTCGATGGCGATGCCGAGGTCGTCGGCGATGTGGGCCGTCATCCGCGCGACATGCGGCGCCATTTTGGGCGCCTGGGCAATGATGGTGGCGTCGACGTTGCCGACGCGCCAGCGGCGTTGCTGCAATTGCCCGGCGACGCGACGCAGCAGGATGCGGCTGTCGATGCCGGAAAATTCAGCGTCGGTGTCCGGAAAATGGCGGCCGATGTCGCCCAGCCCGGCTGCGCCCAGCAGCGCATCGCAGATGGCGTGCAGCAGCACGTCGGCGTCGGAGTGGCCGGCCAGCCCCAATTCATGGGGAATATCGACGCCACCGATGATGAGCCTGCGGTTGGCGGCGAACGCATGCACGTCGAAACCATGGCCGATGCGGAAATCAGGCATTCAGTTGCCCCAGTATCAGGCTGGCCAGTTCCCGGTCTTGTGGATAGGTCACTTTGAGGTTGCGGCTGTCGGATTCGACCAGACGCGGCTGCAAGCCCAGTTGCTCGATGGCCGAAGCATCATCGGTGATGTCGCTGCCCGCTGCGCGCAAGGCCTCGACGAGCTTGCCGTGGCGAAACATTTGCGGCGTTTGCGCCTGCCACAGGCCGGCGCGCGGCACGGTGGCCTCGGCGCGCGCGCCGGATGGGGTGTTGGCGGCCGCGCGTTTCAGGGTGTCGGCCACCGGCACGGCGAGCAGACCGCCGACCGGGTCATCCGCCACTTCATTGATCAACTTGCCCAGCACTTCGTCCGCCAGGCAGGGGCGGGCGGCATCGTGTACCAGCACCCAGTCGTCGGGCGCGCATACGCTGGCCATCGCCTGCAGTCCGTTCAGCACGGTTTCGGCGCGGGTGGCGCCGCCGCAGCGCAGCACCTGCAGGCGGTCTTCCCAGCCACGCCATTCGTAGTTGTCCCACCACACGTCGTCGGGCGACAGCACCACGAACAACTTCGCAATGCGGGGCTCGCGCGCCAGCACCATCATGGCGTGCGCGATCATGGGGACCGCGTTGAGCGCCATATATTGCTTGGGCACCGTCTTTTGCTTCGGGTTGGCGTCGCTCATGCGGGAGCCGGTTCCCGCAGCGGGAATCAGGGCGTAATACTTCATGCGTCGCCTCCTGGCGCTAATACCTCACGGTTGCCGTTCGATTGCATCGACGACACCAGGCCGGCGCGCTCCATGTCTTCGATCATGCGCGCGGCGCGGTTATAGCCAATGCGTAGTTGCCGCTGCACCGACGAAATCGAGGCGCGGCGTGTTTTCAGCACGTAGGCGACGGCCTGGTCGTAGAGCGGGTCGGCCTCGGCCGCCTCGCCGAATTCAGCGCCGCCTTCGCCCGCTTCTTCGGGTGCATCGAGCATGCCTTCGATGTAATCCGGCTCGCCCAGCGCTTTCAGATAATCGACCACGCGGTGCACTTCGCTGTCCGATACGAAAGCGCCGTGCACCCGTTGTGGCAGCCCGGTGCCGGGCGGCAGATACAGCATGTCGCCTTGACCGAGCAGCGCTTCGGCGCCCATCTGGTCGAGAATCGTGCGCGAGTCGATCTTGGACGACACCTGGAAGGCGATACGCGTCGGGATATTGGCCTTGATCAGGCCGGTGATGACGTCGACCGACGGCCGCTGCGTCGCCAGGATCAGGTGGATACCGGCCGCGCGCGCCTTCTGCGCCAGCCGTGCGATCAGTTCCTCGACCTTCTTGCCCACCACCATCATCAGGTCTGCCAACTCGTCGATCATCACCACGATCATCGGCATGGTTTCCAGCGGCTCGGGGTTGTCCGGGGTGAGGCTGAACGGATGCGTCAGCGGCGAGCCGGCTTTTTTGGCGTCGCGGACTTTCTGGTTGTAGCTGGCGAGGTTGCGCACTCCTACGGCGGACAGCAGCTTGTAGCGCCGTTCCATTTCGCCGACGCACCAGTTGAGCGCGGCGGCGGCCTGTTTCATGTCGGTGACCACCGGCGCCAGCAGATGCGGGATGCCTTCGTAAATCGACAGCTCCAGCATTTTGGGATCGACCATGATCATGCGCACGGAGCTGGGGTCGGATTTGTAGATCAGCGACAGAATCATCGCATTGACGCCGACCGATTTGCCCGAGCCGGTGGTGCCCGCCACCAGCAGGTGCGGCATCTTGCCGAGGTCGGCCACCACCGGATTGCCCGCGATGTCCTTGCCGAGCGTGACGGTCAGTGGGCTGGCGCTGTCGTGATAGGCGGTGGAGCCGAGAATTTCGGACAGCCGCACGATCTGCCGTTTGACGTTGGGAATCTCCAGCCCCATCGTGTGTTTGCCGGGGATGGCTTCGACCACGCGGATGCTGATGACCGACAGGTTGCGCGCCAGATCCTTCGACAGATTGACGATCTGGTTGCCTTTGACGCCTACGGCGGGCTCGATTTCATAGCGCGTGATGACCGGGCCGGGCGAGGCCGACACCACTTTCACCTCGACGCCGAATTCGGCCAGCTTGCGCTCGATCATCAGCGAGGTGAATTCCAGCGATTCGGCGCTGGCGGTTTCCACCACCTCGTCGGCCGGGTCGAGCAAATGCAGCGGCGGCAGCAGGGAATCCGGCAAATTGGAAAACAGCGGCGTCTGCTGCTCGCTGACCGCGCGCGGCGATTGCGGGATTTCCCTGACCACCGGCTCGATGCGGATCGGCGGCGCTTCGACGCGCTTCTGTTTTTCGACCGAGACGATCGCTTCGCGCTTTTGCAGCGCGGCTTCGCCCACTTTACGGTCGCGCGACGCCTGCCACAGCTCGCTGAGCTTCCAGTACGCCCATTCCACCCATTCGCCGCAGCGCTCGGCCATGCTGAGCCACGATACGCCGGTGAACAGGCTGAACCCCACCGCCATCAGCAACAGCAGGATCAGCGAGCCGCCGGTGAACCCCAGCAGCGCGCCTGCTGCGCCGCCAATCCCCGACCCCAGCACGCCGCCATGGGCATCCGGCAGCGCCACCGCCCAGTGCCAGGTGCGCAGCCATTCGACGCCCGTGCTGGCCAGCAGCAGCAGGCCAAAGCCGCCCAGCCGAAACCAGCGCTGCCGCCCCTGGATCAGCGGGGGTTCATCCAGATGGCGGAAGGTATGGATCACATAGCCCGCCGCCAGCACCACCCACCACCAGGCCGATAGCCCAAACAATTGCAGCAGCAGGCTGGATACATAGGCACCGCCGCGACCGCCCAGATTGTGCAGCGCGCCGCCGTCGCCCGTGGTTGAAAAGCTCGGGTCGGCCAGGTTGTGGGTGAGCAGAACCGCCGCCAGCAACAGGGCGGCAAACCCGACCAGCAGCGCGCGGGCTTCGCGCAGCAGGCGCTGCATGCGGGGCGGTAAAGCGGTAATGGAACGGGGAGCGGGACGCGCCATGGATACGTGGGGTGCTTGAATCGGGCAAAAGTGCCCCCGATTATAACGGTCAGGTTTGGCGGGCAGGCATAACGGGCAGGCAACCCGGACAGACAGCATGGAAATGCCGTCGCCAAGATTGGTTAGAATAGCCTGCTTTCCTCACCCACCCGAGAACATGCCATGAGCACCGCACACCACAAACTCATCATCCTGGGTTCCGGCCCTGCTGGTTACTCCGCCGCTGTTTACGCTGCGCGCGCCAACCTGTCGCCCGTCATCATTACCGGCATGCAGCAGGGCGGCCAGCTGATGACCACCACCGACGTCGACAACTGGCCGGCGGATGTGGACGGCGTGCAGGGGCCCGAGCTGATGGATCGCTTCCAGCGCCATGCCGAGCGCTTCAACACCGAAATCATTTTCGACCAGATCCACACCGCCAAGCTGACCGAAAAGCCGTTCACCCTGATCGGCGACTCCGGCGCCTACACCTGTGATGCACTGATCATCGCCACCGGCGCGTCGGCCATGTATCTCGGCCTGCCTTCCGAGCAGGCATTCATGGGCAAGGGCGTGTCGGGCTGCGCCACCTGTGATGGTTTCTTCTATAAAAACCAGGACGTCGCCGTCATCGGTGGCGGCAATACGGCTGTCGAAGAGGCGCTGTATCTGGCCAACATCGCGCGCCACGTCACCCTGGTGCATCGCCGCGACACCTTCAAGTCGGAAAAAATCCTCATTGGTCATCTGATGGAAAAGGTCAAGGAAGGCAAGATCACGCTGGCGCTCGACAGCACGCTGGATGAAGTGCTGGGCGACAAGACTGGTGTCACCGGCATGCGCATCAAGAGCACCAAGGACGACACGACGCGCGACCTCGCGCTCACCGGCGTCTTCATCGCCATCGGCCACAAGCCCAACACCGGCATCTTCGAAGGCCAGCTCACGCTGGAAGGCGGCTACATAGTCACCCAGGGCGGCAACAAGGGCAACGCCACCGCCACCAACATCGCCGGCGTGTTTGCTGCGGGCGACGTGCAGGATCACATCTACCGCCAGGCCGTCACCAGCGCCGGCACCGGTTGCATGGCTGCGCTCGACGCCGAGCGTTTCCTCGACGCACTCGGCAAGGCCTGATCGCGGCCAGGCGCAATCGGGTGTTGCGAGATGAAGCGCGCCAGCAGCAGCCCGCTCGCCGACGCCTCATTTGAGGCGCTGGCGCGCGTGCGCCGCAGCCTGCGTGAGCAGGCTGCGGCAGCGCCTCCGCCCAAACCCCCAAGTCAGCCAGACGGTAGGATGCTGTTTCGTCGTGCCGTCGCCGACGTGGTGCCGCTGCCGCCACACAACCGCGCGGTAT
>JAAPAA010000266.1 GCA_012274165.1 Thiobacillaceae bacterium | reverse complement strand
TGTCAACGTGCGCTTCGGCATCCATCCGGTGGCGGGACGCATGCCCGGCCACATGAACGTGCTGCTGGCCGAGGCCAAGGTGCCCTATGACATCGTGCTCGAAATGGACGAGTTGAACGAGGACTTCCCCGATACCGACGTCGCCATGATCATCGGCGCCAACGACATCGTGAACCCGGCGGCCGAGGAAGACCCGTCGAGCCCGATCGCCGGCATGCCGGTGCTGCAGGTGTGGAAGGCCAAGACTTCGATCGTGATGAAGCGCAGCATGGCCACCGGCTATGCGGGCGTGGACAATCCGCTGTTCTACAAAGACAACAACCGCATGCTGTTCGGCGATGCGAAGAAAATGCTGGACGAAGTGCTGGCCGCGCTCAAAGCCTGATTGCCGGACCGGTGATGCACAGCGACGGCCGCGCCCGCGAGGACGCGGCCGTTTTTTATTGCGGGGGGCGTCGTCGCGCGTACGGGCCGGGCGGACGCGTAGCGCCGCCGCGGTATAATCGCCGCGTCCTAGGGGGAGGGGAAATGAAACCAGCGCGTACCGCGGCGTCATGGCCGCGTCTGGCACTCGTTGCCGTTACATTGCTCGCCGCAGGCGGATCGGCGTTCGCCGCCGACGGCGCTGCCGGCCCGGCCAATCCGGCCGTGTTCGGCATTCCGCTCGATTTCATCCTGTTTGCGCTGACCCTGCTCGGGGTGGCGCTGTTCCACAACCATACGTTGCGCGTCGGGCTGACCGGACTCGCGGTCATTACCGTGTACAAGCTGCTGTTCACCGGGTTCAAGGACGGTCCCGGCATAGCGGGGCTGATCGCGCATTTCGGCCACGAATGGGTGATCCTGACCAACTTGCTGTGCCTGCTGCTCGGCTTCGCGCTGCTGTCGCGGCATTTCGAGAAAACGCACATACCGGCGGTGCTGCCGCGCTTTCTGCCGCACGACTGGAAGGGTGCGTTCATTTTGCTGGTGATGGTATTCGTGCTGTCGTCCTTCCTCGATAACATCGCCGCGGCGCTGATCGGCGGGGCGATGGCGCATACGCTGTTCCGCGCCAAGGTGCACGTGGGGTATCTCGCCGCCATCGTCGCTGCGTCGAACGCCGGCGGCTCGGGCAGCGTGGTCGGCGATACCACCACCACCATGATGTGGATACACGGTGTGGCCCCGAGTGCGGTGTTCCACGCGTATGCCGCGGCGGCGGTGGCGCTGGTGGTGTGCGGCATCCCGGCGGCGCTGCAGCAGCACAAGTATTCACCGATCATCAAGCACGAGCACAGCCATATTCGCATCGACTGGCTGCGCGCCGGCATCGTCGCCTTGATCCTCATCTGCGCCATCGTCGCCAATGTAATCGTCAACGTCGAGTACAGCGAAATCTCGGACCGCTTTCCGTTCATCGGCGCGGCGGTGTGGATCGCGATCCTGGTGAGCGTGCCGATCAGGCGCCCCGACTGGGAACTGCTGCCGGAGGCGACCAAGGGCACGATTTTCCTGCTGTCGCTGGTGACCTGCGCTTCGATGATGCCGGTGGACGCGCTGCCGCCCGCGTCCTGGCATTCGGCTTTCGGCCTGGGTTTCATATCGGCGGTGTTCGACAACATCCCGCTCACCGCGCTGGCGCTGAAGCAGGGCGGCTTCGACTGGGGCATGCTCGCCTACACCGTGGGTTTCGGCGGGTCGATGATCTGGTTCGGCTCCAGTGCCGGGGTGGCGCTGTCGAACATGTATCCGGAGGCAAAATCGGTCGGCAACTGGGTGAGGCACGGCTGGCATGTGACGCTCGCCTATGTGGTCGGCTTCGCCGTGCTGATGCTGACGCTGGGCTGGCAGCCCACGCCTGAACGCGGCGAGCCGCCCGCGGCAAGCCAGCCCGCCGCAGCGGCCCAAGTGCCGCTGCGTTGACGGTCTTTCGATTCAAGCGGAAGGTCTCATCACGAAATCCGGGGAGCCCCCATGCTTCCCTGATTGAATCGCCAGTTCCGCAACTTCGAATTGGCGTCTAGGTAGTTCCCCTGATTGACTTAGGTCAAGCGATCCGAGCCGAAAATTGATTTTGCGCGGCTGGAGGTATAGCATTTGCCGGTCTCATAGGTATCGGGAGATGTCTTTCCGGATTGTGGAATGTTGCATCGGTTACGTGCAGTTTGTGGCCGAACCGTTCCAAATTTGTAGGCCATGCATAAAATAACTATTCCCAAGGAGCAGACAATGAGCAAAGAGCAAAGCAAACCGCTGTCGCGCCGCAAGTTCCTCACCGGCGCGGCGGCGGCGACAGCCGGCGCCGCGACGTTGGGCTTCCCGATGATCGCGAAGGCGCAGGGGCCGATCGCGATGCGCTGGCAATCGACCTGGCCGTCCAAGGATATTTTCCACGAGTACGCCCTCGATTACGCCAAGATCGTGAACGACATGACCGGCGGCGATCTCAAGATCGAGGTGTTGCCGGCAGGTGCGGTGGTGCCGGCATTCGGTCTGCTCGACGCAGTGTCGAAAGGCACGCTGGATGGCGGCCACGGCGTGCTGGTGTATCACTACGGCAAGCAGAATGCGCTCGCATTGTGGGGATCGGGACCGGGCTACGGCATGGACGCGAACATGCTGCTCGCCTGGCATCATTGGGGCGGCGGCAAGGAGCTGCTGGCCAAACTCTACCAGTCGATCGGCGCCAATGTCGTATCGTTCCCGTACGGCCCGATGGCAACCCAGCCGCTGGGCTGGTTCAAGAAGCCGATCACCAAGGCGGCCGACATGAAGGGGCTGAAGTACCGCACCGTCGGTATTTCGATCGACGTGTTTACCGCGATGGGGCTGGCCGTGAATGCGCTGCCCGGGGGCGAAATCGTGCCGGCCATGGACCGCGGCCTGCTCGACGCGGCCGAGTTCAACAACATGAGCTCCGATCGCCTGCTCGGTTTCGCCGACGTGTCGAAGGTGTGCATGCTGCAAAGCTTCCACCAGAACGCGGAGCAGTTCGAGATCATGTTCAACAAGACCAAGTACGACGCGCTGCCGGCCAAGCTGAAGGCGATCATCGCCAATGCCGTGTCCGCTGCTTCGCAGGAAATGTCGTGGAAGGCGATCGACCGCTACTCCAAGGACTATGTCGAGCTGCAGACCAAGGACAAGGTCAAGTTCTACAAGACTCCCGATGCGATACTGCAGGAGCAGCTGGTGGTCTACGACCAGGTGGTGGACAAGAAATCCGCCGACAACCCCCTGTTCAAGGAAATTGTCGCGTCGCAGAAAGCGTTCGCCGAACGCACGGTGAAATGGGACATGGACAACAACGTCAACCGGCGCATGGCCTATAACCATTACTACGGCGCGAAAAAGCCGGCAGCGAAAAAGACCTGAGGTATATAAGGTCCGCAGCAGACACCACCCGGAGCCACTGGGTGGTGTTTTTTTTGGATGGCGCCGGAAGCCGGACGCAAGCGGTAACCCAGGCTTGACGCCCGCTGTCGCGTCCATGGAGGATTTCAGTAATGCAAAAATTATTGCTGTTCGTCGACAAGGTGAGCACCTTTGTCGGTCAGGCGTTTTCCTGGCTCATCGTCAGCCTGACCCTGCTCATATCGTGGGAAGTATTTTCGCGCTACGCGCTCGATCATCCCCATCCCTGGGTATTCGACGTCATGATCATGATGTACGGCACCATGTTCATGATGGCGGGCGCCTACACCCTCGCCAAGAGCGGACACGTACGCGGCGACGTGCTCTACGGTTTTTTCGAGCCGCGCACCCAGGCAACCCTGGACCTGGTGCTGTACATCCTGTTTTTCATCCCCGGCGTCGTCGCGCTCGCCTGGGCGGGCTATAACTTCGCCGCCGAATCATGGGCGATCAACGAACATTCGAACATCACTTCCGACGGCCCGCCGGTGTATCCGTTCAAGACCGTCATTCCCGTGGCCGGGGCCTTGCTGTTGCTGCAGGGGATCGTCGAAATCATCCGCTGCGTGATTTGCATCAAAGAGGGCGAGTGGCCTTCGCGCGTACAGGACGTGCAGGAGGTCGATGTAGACAAACTGAGGGACATGGTGCACGTCAAGGGTGACGACATGCAGCAACTCGACGCGCTGGTAGTGAAGCAGGAGCAGGGCCGATGAAGATTCGCAAGGAATTATGGTTCGGCTTCGCGCTGGTCGCGATCATCCTGATCCCGATCGTGGTGCTGATGCCATGGAGCCACATGAGCAACGGCCACTTGGGCCTGTTGATGCTGGCGCTGATCGTGGTCGGCATCATGATGGGTTTCCCCACCGCTTTCACGCTCATGGGCATGGGGGTGTTCTTCGGCTGGCTTGCCTACCGCAGCGTGAACCCGGACCTGGCGGAGCGGCAGATCCTCGACCTGATGGTGCAGCGCGCGCATTACGTGATGTCGAACGACGTGCTGATCGCAGTGCCGCTGTTTGTGTTCATGGGCTACCTGGTCGAGCGCGCGGCGCTGATCGACCGCCTGTTCACGGCCCTGCACCTGGCGATGGCACGCGTGCCCGGCTCGCTTGCGGTGGCGACCATCGTCACCTGCGCGATCTTCGCCACCGCCACCGGCATCATCGGCGCGGTGGTGACGCTGATGGGCCTGCTCGCGTTCCCGGCGATGATCAAGGCCGGCTACAACGTCAAGGTCGGCGCCGGCGCGATCACCGCCGGCGGCACGCTCGGCATCCTGATTCCGCCCTCGGTGCTGCTGATCCTGTATGGCGCGACCGCCGGCGTTTCCGTGGTGCAGCTCTACGCCGGCGCATTCTTCCCCGGCATCATGCTCGCCGGACTGTATGTCGGCTACATCATCGTGCTGGCGTTGTGGAAGCCTTC
>JAAPAA010000265.1 GCA_012274165.1 Thiobacillaceae bacterium | reverse complement strand
GAACCACAGTCCGGGCAGGGGGTGGCGGCCGTCGGTGGTGTCGTAGCGATAGCCGTTGCGAGCCTTGTCGTGGACGAGCGGTGCGCCGAGTTTGTCGCGCAGATCGGCGATCAGGCGGGAAAGGGTGGAACGTGAAAAGCCGTGCTCAGTAATGAGCGCGGCGCGGGGGAGGCCGGTTCGTCGCCCGTCAATCAGGCGGTGCAGGCGATAGAGTTCGTCGAGTTTGCTCAAGGGTTCCGGGTCGCATGGTGTTTGATTCTCCGCGCCGGTTGTGTTTGTTATGCCGCGCAGTCTGGTGCAAGTTCAGCCGCGTGGCAAATGGTGTGACGGGGTGGCGGTGGGTAGCGGGTCAGCCGAGCGCCTTGCCGCTGGCCCAGAAATCATAACCCTTGCTCAGGAATTCGTCCCACGGCAGGTAGTGCGAACCGTCGCAGGAGAAGGTGAGGCCGACGACGCCATTGAATATGTTGAGGGTGCCGCTGCGCAGGTAGAACATTTCATCGATGAAGCGCAGCTCGCGCAGGCCTTTGAGCACCGCGCGGATCTGGTCGCGCGGAACCAGCGCGTCGTCGGGGTAGCTGCGTTTGGGATAGGCGAGGCAGGTGTTCGGATCGATCAGCGCGTCGATGTCGAGCAGGCGGTAGCGGTAGGGGTCGTCAAACAGCCAGATGACGGCGCGGCTGCTGGAAAAGTGCAGGATGACGTGGAACACGCCGCGTTCGGTCATCAATTCTTCGACCACGCCCAGCATGGTGTCGAGGTTCTGATCCATCTGGCTGTCGCTGCGGGTCTGGTGAAACACCGTGCCGCGGATGGCGGGGTCGCCCTTGATTTGTCGCCAGTGGGTAGGTTCGTCGTAGAGCTTGTTGGTGAGCGGCAGATTGCGCAGGTCGAAATCGGCGCCGACAAAGCCGAGCACGCGACCCTGGGCGTCACGCACGATCTGGATGGCGGTGAGCGAGGGGCGTTTGGCCCGCTGGCTGATGTAGGCCTGAGACAGCAGAAAGCCTGCGCTCGGAACGCGCTCATTCATGTAGGGGCGGTCGGCGCGGTTGCGCCCGAGATCGATTGCCACGGCGCCGTCGCGGCTGATGGTGTCGCTGATCTGGATGGCCTGGGTGTCCATGGCATACAGGTATTTTCCGATGGGGAACTGCGCCCATGCCTGGGTGAGGGCGGCATTCAGACGCTCGCGGTCGTTCCAGACCTGGCTGCATGCCTCCGCCGCTTGCGCCAGGGGCTCGCGCAGCAGGGTTTTAAGCGCCTCGCGCTGTTGGGTGATGCTGTCTGCAAGAGTGCCGGAAGAGTTGGGCATGAGGGCAAATGGATGGTACGGGTCAGGTTGTTTGGTGTGGGTGTTGTGCTGATGACGAAATGTGAGCACCGGGGAGTCAAACGTTAGCTTGCTTTGATTGCAAGGGCAAGTCGTACCGGGGCGCAGGGAGAGCGATACGTTTGGCGGACAACCTGAATCTCCTGGCCACAAGAAAAAGCCCGGCTTTCGCCGGGCTGAAATGAGGAGCTTGTGCACTTATTGGCTTATGGTGCCGGGTTTGCCGGGCAGGTTGCTGCCTAGGCGCCCTTGACCGGTCGAATCATCAGGAAGTCGTAGCCGGGGGATTGATCGTCGGCCGGAAGCGTGGGCTACAAGACCAAACGAATTCAACACATCCCTCATGGCCTGGTCGCGGCTGAACAACGCCTCGCCGGAACTCTGCACGGTAAAGCGGTGAATGGTTTTCGGCTGGAGAAACCGGATCCGTGGAGCCTTGCTCAGGCTTGCCGCAGCGAAATCACCGGCCAGCCTTTTTTCAGTGCGTGGGCGCGCAGCGTGGCGTCGGGATCGACCGCGACCGGATGCTGGATTTTTTCCAGCAATGGCAAATCATTTAGCGAATCGCTGTAAAAGCGGCTGGAAGTCAGGCAGTCCAGCCGGGTGCCATGGTGCTCGAGGAATTGTTCCAGCCGGGTAATCTTGCCTTCACGAAAGCACGGCGTGCCGGTCACTTCACCGGTGAAGTGGCCATCGATTTCCTCTGGATTGGTCGCAATCAGGTGAGGGATGCCGAATTCGCGAGCGATCGGCGCGGTGACGAAGCTGTTGGTGGCGGTGATGACCGCGACCAGGTCGGCGTGGTTGAGATGTTGCTTGACCAGAGCGCGCGCAGCCTGGGTAATCATCGGCAGGATGCGGGTGGCCATGTATTCGGCGTGCCAGGCGTCAAGCTGTGCGCGTGAGTGGGTGGCAAGCGGACGCAAGGCAAACGCGAGAAAGGCGTAAATATCCAGTCGCCCGGCTTTGTAGTCTTCATAGAAGGCCTTGTTTTTGGCTTCGTAATGCGCGCCGTCGACTGCGCCCTTGGCGATGAGGAATTGTCCCCATTCGTAGTCGGAATCACCGGCCAGCAGCGTGTTGTCGAGGTCGAAGAGGACAAGGTTCATTTTGATGGGCGGGAAGTGGTAGTAGGTAAGGCGCGATGGAGTTTCGGAGCCTTCTCGAATGTTGGTTGAACGGTATTTTAGTTAATCCCGTGGCACCTGATTGTAGAACACGGATGTACTCAAGGGGGCAGATAGGCTCACCCGGTGAGATAGATTAGAATGCCAAGCTTGGTTTTACTCCGCCGGATGTAACGGCGTGATACTGAAAAACAGCGGTGGAAACACGATGGCAGGAATAAATATGCTTAAGGGAAGCCTGGTTGCGTTGGTCACCCCCATGTCAGACGATGGCGCGCTCGATCTCGATGCGTTGCGCCGTCTGCTGGACTGGCACATTGCGGAAGGAACGGATGGCATTGTGATCGTCGGCACGACCGGCGAATCACCTACGGTTACGTTTGACGAACATTGCCAGTTGATTCGCACGACGGTTGAACAGGTTGCCGGTCGGGTGCCGGTGATTGCGGGTACCGGTGCGAATTCGACCGCCGAGGCGATCGAGTTGACCGAATGCGCCAAGCGCGCGGGAGCGCAGGCCGGATTGTCGGTGGTGCCTTACTACAACAAGCCGACGCAGGAAGGCCTCTATCAGCACTACAAAAAGATCGCTGAAGCGGTCGATTTGCCGCTGATTCTGTATAACGTGCCGGGGCGCACGGTGGCTGATTTGTCCAATGACACGGCGTTGCGTCTGGCTGCCGTGCCCGGCATCATCGGCCTGAAAGACGCGACCGGCAGCATGGAGCGCGCAGGCGACTTGCTGCGACTGGCGCCCAAGGACTTTGCGTTCTACAGCGGAGACGATGCATCGGCGATGCCGTTCATGTTGCTGGGTGGGCATGGGGTGATCTCGGTGACGGCCAACGTTGCGCCGAAATTGGTGCACGAAATGTGCGTGGCCGCATTCGAGGGGAACCTGCTGCGTGCGCGTGAACTCAATAACGCGTTGCTGCCGTTGCATAACAAGTTGTTTGTCGAGGCCAATCCCATTCCGGTCAAATGGGCCTGTACTGAGTTGGGTTTGATACCGTCTGGTTTGCGTTTGCCGTTGACCCCGTTGTCAGCGGGACTGCATGACACACTGCGCGGCGCGATGCGCCACGCGAATCTGATCTAGCGTAGCGCGATGCGCTCGCGGGGTTGCTCTGAATACTTGCTTTAGGATCCTTGTATGCGTTTACTGCCCCTGTTTTTGTTTGTGACCTTGGCTATGTCGGGTTGCAGCATGATGGAATCGAAAAAAATCGATTACAAATCCGCCCAGAAACAGCCGACGCTGGCTGTTCCGCCCGACCTGATCGCGCCGACCGGGGACAACCGCTACGCGATCCCCGATACCCAGGGCGGCACCGCGACGCTGTCGACCTACAGCCAGGAACGCAAGACCGCGCCGACCTCTGCAAGCACGCTGTTGCCCACGCAGGACAAGGTGCGGATCGAAAAGTCGGGCACCCAGCGCTGGCTGGTGGTGCAGGCGACCCCGGAACAGGTGTGGCCGGTGATCAAGGATTTCTGGCAGGAAACCGGTTTTATCATCAACCTGGAGTCACCCGAAACCGGCGTGATGGAAACTGACTGGGCGGAAAACCGCGCCAATATTCCGCAGGATGGGATACGCAGTCTGCTGGGCAAGGTGATGGACGGCGTGTATTCCACGCCCGAGCGCGATAAATTCCGCACGCGAATTGAAGTCGGTGCAAGCGTGGCAGGTTTGCCCAGCACCGAGATCTACATCAGCCATCGCGGCATGATGGAAATTTATACCACCGAAGGCAAAGACCAGACCAAGTGGGAGCCGCGCCCGCCCAACCCCGAACTCGAAGCCGAAATGCTGCGGCGCTTGATGGTGCGCTTTGGCGTCGAGGAAAAGCAGGCCGAGACCTTGCTGACCAAACAGCAGACGCCGGAG
>JAAPAA010000264.1 GCA_012274165.1 Thiobacillaceae bacterium | reverse complement strand
GGGCGTCGTCGAGGTCGGGCGCGATCTTCAACGCGATTGGCACGTATTTGCCGTGGCGCTGGGCGAGT
This sequence comes from Thiobacillaceae bacterium, assembly GCA_012274165.1. Lineage (GTDB taxonomy): Bacteria > Pseudomonadota > Gammaproteobacteria > Burkholderiales > Thiobacillaceae > Thiobacillus. Next base: position 8,184 of record JAAPAA010000264.1, on the reverse strand, counting down.
TCGGATTGCCGCAGCTTGATTGCGGAAAGCAGCGCATCCAGCGCGTCGTCTTTTTGCAGCTCGCGCAGATTCTGGGTGTTGGGCGACGAAATATTCACCGTGACATAGCTGGCATGCGGATACACCTTGTCGAGGCAGGCCAGATAGTCGTCCACCGCTTGTTCGTTGGGCGTGTCCTTGTTCTTGCCGATGTTGATGCCGAGCACGCCCTTGAACCCGCTGGCCCGAACATTCTTCACCAGATTGTCGACGCCGAGGTTGTTGAAGCCCATACGGTTGATGATGGCCTCGGCCGCCGGCAGGCGGAACAAGCGCGGTTTCGGGTTGCCGGTTTGCGGGCGCGGCGTCACCGTGCCGATCTCGATGAAGCCGAATCCCAGCGCAGCCAGCGCGTGGATGTGCGCGCCGTCCTTGTCGAGACCCGCCGCCAGCCCTACGGCATTGGGAAAATCCAGCCCCATCACCCGCACCGGCTTGCCCGGACTTTTGGGCAGCAGCCCGAGCAGGCCGAGTCGCTGCGCAAAGTCGAGGCTGGCGAGCGTCAGCCCGTGCGCGTCTTCGGGGTCGAGGCTGAACAGGGCGGGGCGCAGTAAGGAATAAAGCATGGGTGTGAGCTGGAAAAGTCAGATGCGAGTTTAACAGGGGCACGCTCCCGGGCTGTTTCAAGCTGGCGGCTCGGTGTATCCTCAAGTCCGCGCAACTTATGCGCGTTAGCCCGCTCGAATCCCCTCCAGCCACTCAATGACACCCTCATGATGACCCCGCATTTGCTGCAACGCCTTGTACTGCTTTTCAGTCTGCTGACCGCGCCAACTGTGTGGAGCGCACAGACCATCCCGCCACCGCCGCCGCTCGCCGCGAAATCCTTTGTGTTGATGGACGCGACCACTGGCGACGTGCTGGTCAATCAGCTGGGCGATGAGCGCCTGGCACCCGCCAGCCTGACCAAGCTGATGACGGCCTACATCGCCACGCTGAAAATCAAGCGCGGCGAGTTGCACGAAAAGGACATGGTCACCATCAGCGAAAAGGCCTGGCGCATGGCCGGCTCGAAGATGTTTGTCCAGGTAGGCAGCCAGGTGTCGGTCAACGACCTGTTCCACGGCATCATCATCCAGTCGGGCAACGACGCCAGCGTGGCGCTGGCCGAGCACATCGCCGGCAGCGAAGAGGCTTTTGCATCTTTGATGAACGCCGAAGCGCAGCGCCTGGGCATGCGCAACAGTCACTTCGCCAACGCCACCGGATGGCCCGCGCCTGACCACTATTCGACCGCCCACGACATGGCCATTCTGGCGCGCGCGATCATCAACGCCGACCCTGCGCACTACGCGATTTATGCGCAGAAATATTTCCTGTGGAACGGCATCCAGCAGCCCAACCGCAACCTGCTGCTGTGGCGCAATGACGGCGTCGACGGCCTGAAAACCGGGCATACCGAAGAAGCGGGTTACTGCCTGGTGGCGTCCGCCAAGAAGAACGACCAGCGCCTGATTGCCGCCGTGTTCGGCACCGAAAGTGAAGCCGCGCGCGCGACCGAAACCGGCAAGTTGCTGGGCTACGGTTTCCTGTTTTTTGACAGCAAAACCTTTTACAAGAAGGGCAGTGTGCTGACCCAGGCGCCGGTCTGGAAGGGCGCTGCACGCACGGTCAAGGCAGGCGTGAACACCGATGTGGCGGTGAGCATGCCGCGCGGGGACGCCGCTCAATTCAGTACGCAAGTTGTGCTGAATCCGACTGTGATTGCGCCGTTGAAGCTGGGCGCTGTCATCGGCAAGGTGGAAGTCCGTCAGGGTGGCAAGGTGGTGAAATCGGTCGATCTGGTTGCGCTGGAAGCGGTTGAGCAGGGCGGTTTCTTCCGCCGCACCTGGGATAGCATCCGCCTGTTCTTCAAGGGCTTGTTCGGCTGATCACGGACTCGGGTGCATGAAAAACCGTCTGCCACAGCGCGCGGACGGCTGCAGGATGACCATCCAGGCTTTCGGCTTCGACGCGCGCACGTTCCGCCCCCGCAAGCTTGATCTGGTGCTGCAGGCGGCGCAGTTCGCGGTAGGCGTCGGCGGCGGGCTGGGCAATGGCGGCGGGCAGCAGACCGAGTGCGGCAACGCGTTTGAGCAGCGTGATGTTGCCGACGTTATCGCTGAGTTCGGGATGGGCGTGGGCGTGCGTCAATAGCAGATACTGCACGCTGAACTCGACATCGACGATGCCGCCGGAATCATGTTTAAGGTCGAACAGCGCGCTGTCATTGTGGTGACCCGCGTGCATTTTTTCACGCATGGCCAGCACCTCGTCGCGCAGTTTGGCGGCGTCGCGCGGGGCGCATAACAGGTCGCGGCGCAAGGCTTCGAAGGTGTCGCCAATCGCCGCATCGCCGCAGACAAAGCGCGCACGCGTCAGCGCCTGGTGTTCCCAGGTCCAGGCGTGATGCAGCTGGTAATCGCGGAAGGCCGCGGTTGAGCTGACCAGCAAGCCTGATGCGCCATCCGGGCGCAGACGCAAATCCGTTTCGTACAGCATGCCGGCCGACGTGAGCGTGCCGAGCCAGGTGTTGATGCGCTGGGCGAGGCGCGCATAAATTTCCTGCGCGCGTTCGTCGCCATCGTCATAGAGGAAAACGAGGTCGAGGTCGGAGGCGTAGCCGAGTTCTTTGCCACCCAGTTTGCCATAGCCAATGATGGCGAAATGCGGGGTGTCGCGGTGGCGGATCGTCAGCCCGTCCCAGCAGCGCGCGAGGGTTTCGGCGAGCAGCGTGGCGGCCAGATACGACAGATGATCCGAAAGCGCTTCCAGCGTCAGCCGGCCGGCCACGTCCTGCGCAAGCAGGTGCAAGGTTTGCACCTGCTTGAAGCGGCGCAGCGCGTCCATCTGCGCTTCGGTGTCGCCGGGGCGGGCGTCGAGCTCGGCGTGCAGTTGCGCGCTGAGCTGGGCCCAATCGGGCAACTGCATCAAGTGCTGCGGCGCAATCAATTCATCCAGCAGTTGGGGTTGCCGCGTGATCATCTGCGCCGCCCAGGGGCTGGCCGCCAGCAAGCGGACGAGCTGCCGCAAGGCGGCCGGATATTCGCCGAGCAGGGCCAGATAGGTGCTGCGTCTTGCAATTGCCTGCAGCAGCGCGGCAAAGCGTTCCAGCGTGGCGAGCGGGTCGGACAGACTGCCGATGATTTCGAGCGCGGGCGGCAGCAGCATGTTGAGCCGCTGCTGGGTCGATTCGCTGAGGCGCGCAGTGTGCTGGCGCAGTGTGTCGAGTATCGACAGCACCCGCTCTGGATCGGCGTAGCCGGCGTTTTCCAGCAGGGCGTAAAGGGTGGCTGCATCCGCGGTGCCGCAGCACACGGCAGTGAGGGGATGGCTGTTCTGGTCGGTTTGCGGCGCGGCGAACACCTGCTCGAAATGGCGCGTGACCTTGTGGCGGTGCTGGTCGAGTGTGGCGACCAGCGCGGCGTAGTCGGGAAAATTCATCGCCTCGGCGAGCATTGCCTGCGATTCGACATCGTCCGGCAGTAACTGGGTTTGCGCGTCGTCCAGATATTGCAGGCGGTGTTCCAGACGGCGCAGGAAATCGTAGGCCGCGCTGAGTTCCTGCTGCGCGTCCGTTGTCATCAGTCCGCTTTTCGCCAGCTCGGCCAAAATTGCCAGCGTTGGGCGCTGGCGCAGTGCGGCAATCTGGCCGCCGCGTATCAGCTGAAAAACTTGCGCGGTAAATTCGATTTCGCGGATGCCGCCCGGCCCCAGCTTGACGTTGTGCGCCATCTCGCGACGCGCGACTTCGCGGCGGATTTGCACGTGCAGATCGCGGATTGCGGAGAAGGCGTCGAAGTCGAGGTATTTGCGAAACACAAAGGGGCGCACGATCTGCATCAGCTCGTCGTGATGCGTGCCGGTGAGCGGGCGCGCCTTGATCCAGGCGTAGCGTTCCCACGGCCGGCCCTGGGCCACCAGATAGTCTTCCAGCATCGCAAAGCCCATCGCAAACGGTCCCGATTCGCCCCACGGCCGCAAGCGCAAATCGACGCGAAATACATAGCCGTCGGCGGTGTTCTCCGACAGTGCGGCGGTCAGCTTGCGGCCAAGGCGGACGAAAAACTCGTGGTTGCTGAGAGGCTTGGCGCCGTCTGTGTCGCCTTCCTCGGGGTAGAGGTAAATCAGGTCGATATCGGACGACACATTCAGCTCACTGCCGCCAAGCTTGCCCATGCCGACGACGACCATTTGTTGCAACTGGCCAGATTCATTGCGCGGTTCGCCGTGGCGTGCGGCGAGTGCGGCGTGATGGAAGTCGAGCGCTGCCGTGATGCACACCTCGGCCAGCGCGCTGTAGGCGGCGGTGACTTCGGCCAGGTCGGCGGTTCCGGCCAGATCGCGTGCGGTGGTGATCAGCCACACGCGCTTTCGCAGTTGCCGCAAGCGCTGATGTAGCCTAGTCTCATCTGCATGCGGCGACTCGGCTAGAAATGCCTGCATCACCTCACGGGTGGAAGCTTGCTCAAGCGTCCCGGCCACGTCTTCGGCAAGCAGCGGTTGTGCCGCCAGCAGGCGACGCCCATAACGGGAGCAACGTTCGAGGCGATCAAAAGCGGAATAGGGCATGGTTAGGCCTGTCCATACGGATACATTTGCAGTATGCCTATTCTTTGAGTTTGCCGTGACGTCGGCAACGCCAGTCTTCAAGGCGAATGTCGGGTTTTTTTACAGATTAGGAACAGATCGGTGAGCGTCTGCCTGCTTGTGAACAGATGACTGCATGATTTGTATATAACAATCAGATAGATGCAATTTATTGTCTGATGAATATTGGAGGCTGGAATACTCCTTGCGTAGGTTTATAGCCATAACAAGTTGCTCCCAATTAAGCCCCAAAAATCATGCGAGGAGAATTGTGGTGTCTTTCTATATGAAGTTGTGCAAATCCAAGTTGGCAGTCTCAACTGTGATCATGCTGTGTGCTGGCACGGCCAGCGCGGCAGTGCCGGCGCCTGTATATACGGGTACGTACGCCGACATGTATCTGAAGCAAAACACTTTTCCAGGTGGTTTGAGTGAACAACAGGTGTTTCTGGATATGGCAACGTCATCGACGATCACTGGTCATGTGAACTCCCAGACCGGCACGCCTCTGGTCATGTTCTCCTCAACAACCGACATGCTGGTAGCCGCAAATGGGTATTCGCAAATCTCAGCTCAAGACGGCCTGATCAACAACCTCACCATTACCGCCCCGGGCTATTGGTTTGACGACCTGATTTTCAGTGTGAGTCTGTCGCCAAACAATGCTATGGACTTGTCCGTCATGGCCACAGAGAAGTTAGGGGGTACTGATACCTTCACCAACTGGGTAGCCGCAGGTTTGGGAAATGGCGAAAATCGCATTCTGGTGCTCTCCAAAGGTGCAAACCTGATGCAGTCAGTCACCATCAATTCTTATTCCGGTATGCAGTCATTCGGCGGACTTGACTCAATCAAGCAGACTGAAATTTCCGGCCTTACGCCTGTTCCTGAACCCGAAACCTATGTCATGTTGCTGGCTGGTTTGGGTTTGGTTGGATTTGCTGCACGACGCAAACTGAGCTGAAATCCGCGTCACTGAAAAAAGCGCCGCTTAGTCGGCGCTTTTTTCATGGCGGTTTAGAATGTGGACTCATCAGCAACCCGAACAGTCTGGAGAAACTGAATGGCAAACATCGAGTCGATTCTGACCGAAACTCGTGTGTTCCCGCCTGCGGACGCATTCGTCAAGCAGGCCAATGTGTCCGGCATGGAGGCGTATCGTGCTTTAAGCCGCGAAGCCGAAGCCGATTACGCGGGTTTCTGGGCAAAGCTGGCACGCCAGCATCTCGATTGGCATAAACCTTTTTCCCGCACGCTCGATGAATCGCGTGCGCCGTTCTACACCTGGTTCGACGACGGCGAACTGAACATGTCGTACAACTGCCTCGATCGGCACCTGGCCACCCGGGGCGATCAGACTGCGCTGATTTTTGAAGCGGATGATGGCGGCGTGACGAAAGTCACCTACAAGGAATTGCATGCGCGCGTGTGCCAGCTGGCCAACGGCCTGCAATCGCTGGGTGTGGAAAAAGGCGATCGCGTCATCGTCTACATGCCCATGAGCATCGAAGCGGTGGTGGCGATGCAGGCATGTGCGCGCATCGGTGCGATCCATTCGGTGGTGTTCGGCGGATTTTCCGCCAAGAGTTTGTTCGAGCGCATCGAGGATGCCCGTGCCAAAGTGGTGATTACCGCCGACGAAGGCATGCGTGGCGGCAAGGCCGTGGCGCTCAAGCGCGCGGTCGACGAAGCGCTGACGATGGGCGACACCAGCTGCGTCGAGCGCGTGATCGTGTATCGCCGCACCGGCGCCGCGGTCAACTGGGGCAAGCGCGACCTGTGGTGGCACGAGCTCACGCACACCCAGGCCGACACCAGCGCACCGGTGTGGGTGTCGGCCGAACATCCGTTGTTCATCCTCTACACCTCGGGCTCGACCGGCAAACCCAAGGGGGTGCAGCATTCCACCGGCGGTTACCTGCTGGGCGCGATGCTGTCGATGCAATGGGTGTTCGACGCCAAGCCCGACAGCGACGTCTACTGGTGTACCGCCGATGTGGGCTGGATCACCGGCCATACCTATGTCGCTTACGGCCCGCTGGCGCTGGGGATGACCGAAGTGATTTTCGAGGGGGTTCCGACCTACCCGCACGCTGGACGCTTCTGGGAAGTCATCGCCAAACACAAGGTCACCACTTTTTACACCGCGCCGACCGCGATTCGCAGTCTGATCAAGCTGGGCTCCGAATTGCCCGCGCAGCATGATTTAAGTTCGTTGCGCCTGCTTGGCACGGTCGGCGAGCCGATCAATCCGGAAGCCTGGATGTGGTATCACAGCGTCATTGGCGGCGGTCGTTGCCCGATTGTCGATACCTGGTGGCAGACCGAAACCGGCTCCAACATGATTTCGCCGTTGCCCGGCGCGGTGCCGACCAAGCCGGGTTCGTGCACCTTGCCGCTGCCCGGCATCATGGCGGCGGTCGTCGACGAAACCGGCCATCCCGTAGAGCCCGGCCATGGTGGCCTGCTGGTGATCAAACGGCCGTTCCCCAGCCAGCTGCGCACCTTGTGGAATGACCCCGAGCGTTTCAAACACACCTACTTCCCCGAAGAACTCGGCGGCACTACTTATCTTGCGGGTGATTCGGCGCACTGCGACAAGGATGGCTATTTCTGGATCATGGGGCGCATCGACGATGTGCTGAACGTGTCCGGCCATCGTTTGGGCACGATGGAAATCGAATCTGCGCTGGTGTCCAACCCGCGCGTCGCCGAAGCCGCCGTGGTGGGGCGCCCGCACGACATCAAGGGTGAGGCGGTGGTGGCGTTCGTGGTGCTGAAAGGCGCACGCGCCAGCGGCGATGAAGCGAAGAAAATTGTCGCCGAACTGCGCGACTGGGTCGGTCAGGAAATCGGGCCGATTGCCAAACCTGACGAAATCCGCTTCGGCGACAACCTGCCGAAAACCCGCTCCGGCAAGATCATGCGGCGCCTGCTGCGTGCGATCGCCAAGGGTGAGGACATCACGCAGGATATTTCCACGCTGGAAAATCCCGCCATCCTCGATCAGTTGAAGGAAGCCGTGAAGTAGCGGAGCAGCCGGGCGCGGCAATAGCGATGGGAAATATTTGTCAGCGCCTGGCTTGCACTCTACCCAAAGAACCCCATTTGAAATCCAGACTTGTTAATCCTCTTAGCCCGAAAGGAACCCTATGTCGCATTTCCATGCAGTCGTCTGGCTCGATCATAACGAAGCCCACATCATGCACATCAGCCCGGATGACGTTGAAAAATCGGTGGTGAGTCCGGCTACGCCGCACCGCAACCTTCACCGCAAACGGGGCTCGGTCAGCGGCAGTCGCCAGCCCGAAGACCAGCAGTACTATCACGAAGTCGTGGAAGCCCTGAATGGCGCCACGGAAATCCTGATTGTCGGACCCGGCCAGGCCAAGCTCGAACTGATCAAGCATATTCATTCCCATGACCATGCTGTCTCCGATAAGGTGGTCGGGGTGGAAACCGTGGATCATCCGAGCGACTCCCAGCTCGTCGCGTTTGCCCGCAAGTATTTTGTTGCCAAGGACAGAATGCTGTCGCAGTGAGGGTGTGTCGCCCCGGCTGCAGGGCATACTGCTT
>JAAPAA010000263.1 GCA_012274165.1 Thiobacillaceae bacterium | reverse complement strand
GCGGAAGTGAATACCGTGGGGCGGGTTGCGGTCGATCACGGCGTGCATCGCACGGTGAATGTGCAACAGCATGCCGTTGTCACGACACCAGTTCGCCAGGCCCGTGTTGGCACAGAAACCGCCGGTGATGTAGTCGTGCATGATGATCGGGGTGCCGATTTCTTTTGCATACTCAGCACGCTTGTACATCTCTTCCGGGGTCGGTGCGGTCACGTTCATGTAGTGACCTTTGCGCTCGCCGGTTTCGCGCTCGGCTTTTTCAATCGCCTCTTGCACGAAGTCGAAACGGGTGCGCCAACGCATGAACGGCTGGCTGTTGACGTTCTCGTCGTCCTTGGTCAGGTCCAGACCGCCGCGCAGGCATTCGTACACCGCACGACCGTAGTTCTTGGCGGACAGACCCAGCTTGGGCTTGATGGTGCAACCCAACAGCGGACGACCATACTTGTTCAGAATGTCGCGCTCGACCTGGATACCCTGGGGCGGACCGCCGCAGGTCTTGACGTAAGCAATCGGGAAACGCACGTCTTCCAGACGCAGTGCGCGCAGGGCTTTGAAGCCGAACACGTTGCCCACCAGCGAGGTGAACACGTTAACCACGGAACCTTCTTCGAACAGGTCGATCGGGTATGCAACAAATGCGTAGAAGCAGGTGTCGTCGCCGGGCACATCTTCAATGCGATAGGCGCGACCCTTGTAATAGTCCATGTCGGTCAACAGGTCGGTCCACACGGTGGTCCAAGTACCGGTCGACGATTCAGCGGCCACGGCTGCAGCAACTTCTTCACGATCCACGCCCGCTTGCGGAGTGATCTTGAAGCAGGCCAGAATGTCGGTGTCCAGCGGGGTGTAATCCGGGGTCCAGTAAGTCTGACGGTACTCTTTCACGCCAGCGTTGTAAGTTTTAACAGCCATGATTCCTCCTGATAAGGGTCGGGTTTCCGTGTAATGCCACAGCGGCTCAACACGATGGGATGCATCTTGCAGCAGACGAATCATCAATAACAGTCGATATTTTCTATTTGCAAGATAGACTTTAATCTATGTATTTTTGACTTGAGCCCCGCATGCACCGACACACCACCCTCCGCCAGCTGGAAATCTTCGAGTCCATCGCCCGTCTGGGCAGCTTCACCCGTGCCTCCGAAGAGCTGTTTCTAACCCAGCCCACGGTCTCCATGCAGATGAAGAAGCTGGCAGAAAACGTCGGCGTACCGCTGATCGAACAGGTCGGCAAAAAAATCCACCTGACCCCGGACGGCCAGCAACTGGCGCTGGCCACCCGCGAAATCTTCGGCATCTTCGAGCGCTACACCATGTCGGTGGATGAACGGCGCGGACTCAAGCAGGGCAAGCTCAGCCTGATGGCGATCACCACTGCCTCCTATTTCGCACCGCGCCTGCTGGGCGAATTCTCCAAACTGTATCCCGGCATCGACGTCAGCCTGCGCGTCACCAACAAGGAGCAAGTGCTGACCAGCATCGCCGACAACCTTGACGACCTGTATTTTCTCGGTCAGCCGCCGGAGGACATCGACGTCGTCGCCACCCCCATCATGGACAACCCGATCATCGTGATCGCCGCGCCGGACCACCCGCTGGCGAACAAGAAGAAGATCCCGCTTCAACGCATCGCACACGAGACCTGGCTGATGCGCGAAAAAGGCTCCGGCACCCGCAATGCCATCGAGCGCATCTTCAGCGGACACGGCCTCAACATCCACCCGCGACTGGAACTGGGCAGCAACGAAGCGATCAAGCAGGCCATCCTCGCCGGCCTCGGCATCTCCGCCCTCTCGCGCCACGCCCTCACCCTCAACGCGCCCGACCAGTTCGCCGTGCTGGACGTCGAAGGCTTTCCCATCCTGCGCCACTGGTACGCCGTGTATCCGGCCGGGCGGCAGTTGTCGGTGGTGGCGCGGGCGTTTCTGGATTATTTGCTGGGGCGCGAGGATGCGGCGCCGGCGAGGGCGGACAAGCAAAAAAGCGCATAGACGCGCGAGGCGACACGCACGGAGGTTGGCTGGCCAGCTTGAGCATGGAGCGATTACAGCCCATAATCGCTCCATATTGTGGAGCGATTAGAGCATGCAAACGCCTCGAACCTGGATATGGCAGCAAGCCGACTGGCCCCAGTTTCGCTGGGATGAAGCCAGTTTGTCTCCGCTTCTGGCCCAGGCGCGGCTGGCCCAGGGCAAGGTGCTCGGCGCAGCGCGTTTGCTCGACAGCAGCCTGAACCTCGAAGCCGTGGCCAGCATCCTGGTGGAAGACGGCCTGACCACCAGCGCCATCGAAGGCGAACGGCTCGACATCGACGCCGTGCGCTCCTCGGTCGCGCGCCACCTGGGGCTGCCCACCGCCGGCATGCCCGCGCCGCCGCGTGCCGTGGACGGCTTGATCGACATATTGCTGGATGCCACCCGGCGCCACGACCAGGCGCTGACAAGCGAACGGCTGTGCGCCTGGCAGGCCGGCCTGTTCCCAACCGGGCGCTCTGGCCTGCACCCCATCCGCGTCGGCGAACTGCGTGGCGAAGCGCCCATGCAAGTCGTCTCTGGCGGAGTCGGCAGGGAACACGTGCACTACATCGCACCGCCGCGCGACGGCCTGGACGTGCAACTGCAAACCTTTATCGACTGGTTTACCCATGCACCCGCCGACATGGATGGCCTCGTCCGCGCAGGTCTGGCGCATCTCTGGTTCGTGACCCTGCACCCGTTCGAAGACGGCAACGGCCGGCTTGCGCGCGCCCTCACCGACATGGCCCTGTCGCAGGACGAACGCCAACCGATGCGGCTGTTCAGCCTGTCCGCCCAGATCCTGCGCGAACGCGAAAGCTACTACGCCATTCTCGAGCGCACCCAGCGCGGCGGGCTCGATGTAACCGAATGGCTGGCGTGGTTTCTGGCGCAAGTCGCCGCTGCCGCCAGCGCCGCCGAAACCACCGTCGCCAACACCCTGGCCAAAGCCCGCTTCTGGCTGCGCCACCAGAGCACCCCGCTCAACGCCCGCCAGCGCAAAGCGCTCAATCGCCTGCTCGACGCCGGCCCCGATGGTTTCGAAGGCGGCATCAATACTCGCAAGTACATGAGCCTGACCAAAACCAGCCGCACAACGGCTTATCGGGAATTGGCGGAGATGGTTGAAAAAGGATGCCTGGTTCCTACGGGCAAGGGCGGGCGGAGTAGCGGGTATTTTGTGGCGTGGTAGGTTGAGGTTGGTGCGCAGCGTTGCTTTGTTCACGAGAAACCGTGGTCTGTCCCTTGTTGTTCGGCGGTTCGCTTCAGATCAAGCGCGACGGATGGCTTCATAAATTTGCTGCCCCCTTATCGCTGGAGCGTTTTCAAATGTTGAGGGAAGCGTATTGCTGCAAGTCACCGGCAGAAATGCTTGCTGCTGGCACAAGTTGGTAATGTTTTTCTTCAACCACTTTTATTTCACTGTCTTGCACAGTCAATTCAAACATGGCGATGCGCTCTTCGCTCATAAATTGAGCCGATACTGCTCGACAGATCAAATTTGGAAACTTCTCCGCGCAACACAAAATATCTTGCTGCGTTTGAACTACACCATGCTTGTCGCTGCCACCTTTGGCTTGCACCGGCACGACAAATTGTCGGCCATGTCGATCAATACCAACATATATCTCGTCGATTTCGATTTGTCCGACATTCTTCACGGTTGTTCGCAGGTGATTTTGTAGTGAGAAAGTTGTAATCCCCAAGAACACATCGACCAATCGGTTGTAACGCACCTTCGCCAATAGCGCCTGCTCGTCGTTCAGCGCATAGGCAGCGATTATCTCTGGCGTTGCGTCGGGAACCTTAATCGTGAGCAATTCTTCGCGAGGAACGATGCGATTCAACCGCACTTGCTTGAACCTATATCGGGCACGACCGGCGCCCTCGATAATCCATTCGAGGCCTGCGGCGGTGGTCTTGCGAATTACTTCCGGTAACTCGTTGCGATAACGGAACGAGTAAATCACGTCACCGACGTTCTTCGGCAAGGCGATCCCAAGTCCCTCCGCGATGGCGACGAACTCGTCGCGAGTGAACTCAAATTCGGTTAAGCCTTTAGCATGATGATCGGCGAACACCCGCGCAATGATGGCTTGATAACGATTGGGCTGTCGCCCGATTTTCTCGTCAGACATAGGCCTCTTTCCAAAGGTCTTGTTGGTTCGGATTTTTCCTACGACTACGCTGCGCGATGGTGTCGCGCGGCACTTGAAAATGTTGGGCGGCGGCTCCCATGTCGAACGTTAACAAGTCGAGGGCGCCAAGTTGAAGCACCACTTTCGGCTTGAGTGGCTTAACGCCCAGCACCTTGACGATTTCGCTTGCGATGTGGCGTGCCAATAGCGGTGGAACACTGTTGCCGATCTGACGAAAACCATGCCATTTTGTTGCATGGAATCGAAACCAATCGGGATATGAATGTAGACGGGCAGCTTCTCGCACGGTGATGACGCGTGGAAGAAATGGATGTATCGGACGGGGCGAGGTAAACGCACCGCGTGCGCTGTCCGTGCCGGCGCGCAAGGTATTGCAAAGTCCATCTGGGGGGAGTTTGCGGAAGCGGCTGATGGGCTCGGTTTTGCCGTGTTCGGTCGCCAGGAAGCGTGTCCGAGAAAGTTCAGTGTGCACGGTGCGAAGGCTCGAAGTGAGTATATCCGGATCGAATTTTCGACTGTAAGCGTAGTTTTTCGGGTCGGGTTCCAGCCCTCTCAACTGCCGGGCATAAACCGCCTCGGTCGTCCAGTCGACCCGAACCGCATCGGCTGCATTCAATTCATCGAAACGATCCGCATCCGGCAAGTCTCCGATAGCTTCCCAAACAGTTGTTCGACGTCTGAGTGGGTCCGGGTAATTCGGCTGAGCCAAGCCGCGCCGCGCGCCAACAACGAACAGACGCCGACGATCTTGAGGCACACCGAAATCGGCAGCATTCAGCACACGATATGGCGACACCACGTCGTAGCCCGCATCGCTTAATGCGGAGATCAATTCTTCCAAGAACTCGGCATGCTTACCGAGCGTCAGCCCTTTTACGTTTTCGAACACGAAATATTTCGGCTGCAATTCGGCCACTATGCGGACATAGTGAAAAACGAGCTGGTTTCGTGGATCGTCAAAAGCGCGCTTGCCGATAAGGGAGAATCCCTGACATGGAGCACCACCAAACACTACGTCGATTTCGGCATTTCCAATATTGGCTTTGCGGCGAATATCGTCGCCGGTAATATCGATCACGCTTGCACAGATCGTTTTCGAGTATGGGAAATTGTGTTCGTGGACGGCGCAGTGAATTGGGTCGATTTCCACAACGGCGGCAATATCGAATCCGGCCTGTTCGAAACCCAGCGACAATCCACCTGCTCCGGCGAAGAGGTCGATACCGATAGGGCGTCGTTTAGTCGTGCTCGATGAAGTCATATAACTTATTTGCCAATCTCTCTGTGTTCTTTAACTCGCATTGCCAAATAGTAAGCACCTTCCAACCACCGGCCTCTAGCAGAG
>JAAPAA010000262.1 GCA_012274165.1 Thiobacillaceae bacterium | reverse complement strand
GCTGCTGGCGCTGCTGCTGGGCACCCCTTTGCTGAGCTTGATCGGCGCGATCGGCGCGGCGCTGACGGTGGGCGTGCGCGGCGGCGGAGTGCTAATCTCGCTGCTGGTGCTGCCCCTGTATGTGCCGGTGCTGATCTTCGGCGCGGGCGCGGTGGATGCCAGCGCCATCGGCATGGATGCCAGCGGCCACCTGTCGATACTCGGTGCACTGTTGCTGCTGGGTATGGTGCTGTCGCCCTGGGCGACATCGGCCGCACTGCGGATATCGCTGGAATAATGACCCCTATGGAATTGTCACCCGCATGAAACCGAACTGGTTCAAATACGCCTCCCCCGTCACGTTTTATCCGCTGGCGGGCAAGCTGATCCCCTGGTTTGCGCTGGCTGCGGGCGGGCTCACCGTTGCCGGTCTGTACCTCAGCTTTTTTGTCGCCCCCACGGATTTCCAGCAGGGCGAGTCGTACCGCATCATTTTCATTCACGTGCCGGCAGCCTGGATGTCGATGTTCATCTACATCGTGATGGCGGGCTGGGCGGCGGCTGGGCTGATCTTCAACACGCGCCTGTCGTCGATGATGGCGAGCGCGCTGGCGCCGACCGGCGCCATGTTTACCTTCATCGCGCTGTGGACCGGCGCGCTCTGGGGCAAGCCCACCTGGGGCGCCTGGTGGGTATGGGATGCCCGGTTGACGTCCGAGTTGATCCTGCTGTTTCTGTATATGGGCTTTCTGGCGCTGCACGCCGCCATCGACGACCCACGCCGCGCCGATCGCGCCAGCGCGGTGCTGGCGCTGGTTGGCGTGGTCAACGTGCCCATCATTTATTTCTCGGTCAAATGGTGGAATACCCTGCATCAGGGCGCCTCGGTCAGCATGACCATGGCGCCCAAGATGGCCGCGACCATGCTGCTGGGCATGTTGATCATGGCGCTGGCCTGCTGGATGTACAGCATCGCCGCAGCGCTGGCGCGGGTGCGCTGCATCATTCTCGAACGCGAACAGCAGGCCGAATGGGTCGCCAACCTGGACCGGGCCGAGAGCCTTGAGGAACCAACATGATCTGGAAGAGTCTGGATGACTTCATTGCCATGGGCGGCGATGGTTTTTATGTCTGGGGGTCTTACCTGGTCACGGCGGTTATCATCGTGGCCGAAATTCTGATGTTGCGCGCGCGTCGCCGTGGCGTCGAAAAGATCCGCCAAGTCCAAATAATCCTGTCCGAGCAGACGAAACATGAAACCACGACATAAACGCATGGCGCTGATTGCTGCCGGGTTGGCTGCAGTCGGCCTGGCCGCCACCCTGGTGCTGAATGCCTTTCGCAGCAACATGGTGTTTTTCTTTACGCCCAGTCAGATCGCAGCTCACGAAGCACCCACCGGTCGCGGTCTGCGCATCGGCGGGCTGGTGGTGGCGGGGAGCGTGAAGCGCGAAGGGGTGACGGTGCATTTCACCGTGACCGACACCGCCCAATCCATTCCCGTGGTGTTTACCGGCATCCTGCCCGACCTGTTCAAGGAAGGAAAAGGTGTGGTCGCCCAAGGCGAACTGGACGCCAATGGGGTGTTCCAGGCCAGCGAAGTGCTGGCCAAACACGACGAAAACTACATGCCGCCCGAGGCCGCCGAAGCGCTCAAACGCGCCCAGGCCTCGGGTGAGAGTACCGGCAAGTCGCTGGTCATGGCTACGGAAAACAAACCCAAATGATTCCTGAAATCGGCCACTTCGCCCTCATCGTCGCGCTGCTGATCGCCATTGCGCTGACGGTGTTTCCCATCGTCGGCGCACAGCGCGGCATTGCATCCTGGATGGCGCTGGCGCGCCCCGCCGCACAAGGTCTGTTCGTGTTCATCACGCTGGCCATGGTGTGCCTGGCGTATTCCTTTGCGGTTAACGATTTCTCCGTGCTGTATGTCGCCAGCAATTCCAACTCCCTGTTGCCGCTGCACTACCGGCTGGCGGCGGTGTGGGGCGGCCATGAAGGCTCCGTGCTGTTGTGGGTGTTCATGCTCACGATCTGGATGGTCGCGGTGTCGATGTTCAGCCGGCATCTGCCGCGCGAAATGGTGGCGCGCATTCTGGGCGTGATGGGCTTCATCAGCGTCGGCTTTCTGCTGTTCATTCTGCTGACCTCCAACCCTTTCGAGCGCCTGCTGCCTGCCGCGCTGGATGGCCGCGATCTCAATCCGCTGCTGCAGGATCCCGGCATGATTTTCCATCCGCCCATGCTCTACATGGGCTATGTCGGGTTTTCCGTGGCCTTCGCCTTTGCCATCGCCGCGTTGCTGGGCGGCAATCTGGATGCGGCCTGGGCGCGCTGGTCGCGGCCGTGGACGATGGTGGCCTGGGTCTTCCTTACCGTCGGCATCGCACTCGGCAGCGCTTGGGCCTATTACGAACTGGGTTGGGGCGGCTGGTGGTTCTGGGATCCGGTGGAAAACGCCTCATTCATGCCGTGGCTGGTCGGCACCGCGCTGATCCACTCGCTCGCCGTGACCGAAAAGCGCGGCAGCTTCAAGAACTGGACCGTGCTGCTCGCCATCATTGCCTTTTCGCTGTCGCTGCTGGGCACCTTCCTTGTGCGTTCCGGCGTGCTGACATCCGTTCATGCGTTCGCCACCGATCCCAAACGCGGCATTTTCATCCTGATTTTCCTCGCGATCGTGACCGGCGGCTCGTTCCTGCTGTTCGCCTGGCGCGCCGCTAAGGTTGGCCTGGGCGGGCGCTTCGATCTGGTATCGCGCGAATCCATGCTGCTCGCCAACAATGTGATTCTGGTCGTGGCCTCCGGCTCGGTGTTGCTCGGCACCCTGTATCCGCTGGTGCTCGACTCACTCGGGCTGGGCAAGATTTCGGTCGGCCCGCCGTATTTCGACAACGTGTTCGCGCCGCTCATGGCACCCGCCATTTTCCTCATGGGCGTCGGCCCGCTGGCGCGCTGGAAATCCGCCAGCCTGCCGGATCTGGCGGTACGCCTGCGCTGGGCGTTCGGCGTCAGCATCGTCAGCGCTCTGCTGCTGCCCTTCGCGCTGGGACACTGGTCGCCCATGATCAGCTTTGGTCTGCTGCTCGCGCTGTGGGTCTTCACCACCACTGTACTCAATTTGTGGAACCGGGTTAAACCGGTCGCGGCTGGTTCGCTGCGCCAGCGCCTCGGCAGCCAGTCGCGCAGCTATTACGGCATGTTGCTGGCGCACGTTGGCGTCGGTGTGTTCATCGTCGGCGTCACTCTGGTCAAGGGCTATCAGATCGAGAAAGATGTGCGGATGGACGTCGGCGACACGGTCACCATGGGTGCGTATCAGTTTGTGTTCAAGGGTGTGACCGAATTGCCCGGCCCCAACTATCAGGCTTCGCGAGGGACGATCGATATTCTGAAAAATGGCCAGCTGGAGCGCACTCTGACGCCGGAAAAACGCATTTACACCGCCACGCAGATGCCGATGACCGAAGCGGCCATCGCCCCCGGATTCACCCGTGACCTGTACGTCTCGCTGGGCGAGCCGGTCGAAAACGGCGCCTGGGTGGTGCGCGTGTATATCAAACCTTTTGTCGACTGGATCTGGGGCGGCTGTCTGGTGATGGCGATGGGGGGCGCGCTGACCTTGACCGATCGCCGTTACCGCCTGGCGCGCCGCCGCGAGCAGAAGATCGTGCCCGCTGCCACACTGGTTCCGGAAGTCGCATGAAAGCCTGGTATCTGATCCCCCTGGCGATTTTTATCGCCATGCTGGTTTTTTTGGGCGTAGGTCTCAAGCTCGACCCGCATGAGGTGCCTTCGCCCCTGATCGACAAACCCGCGCCGGCTTTCCATTTGCAGACGCTGGAATTGCCTTCCAGAATTTGGTCTTCTTCGGAAATGCGCGGCCAGGTCTGGCTGCTCAATGTGTGGGCGTCGTGGTGCAGCGGTTGCCGCGAGGAACACCCGGTTCTGGTGGAGTTTGCCAAAACCCGGGCTGTTCCGATCTATGGGCTGGATTACAAGGATCAGCCGGAAGATGCGCGTCGCATGCTCGATGGCATGGGCAATCCCTACGTTGCCAACCTGTCCGATCTGGATGGACGTACCGGGATCGAGTTCGGGGTATACGGCGTGCCGGAAACCTTTGTCATCGACAAGGCCGGCATCATCCGCTACAAGCAGATTGGCCCCATCACCCCCAAAGTGCTGCACGACACGATTCTTCCGCTGGTGAAAAAACTCAATGCTGCTTAAACCCCTCCTTGCCCTCTTGCTGGCAGTGGCCCTGCACCCGGCCTTTGCCAAAGAAGCGGCCCCGGCTGCTGCCGACCCCGTGGCCGAGGCGCGGCTGATGCAGCTCGCGAGCGAATTGCGCTGCCTGGTGTGCCAGAACCAGACCATCGCGGATTCCAACGCCGAACTGGCAGTCGACTTGCGTACCGAAATCCGCGAAAAAATCCAGGTCGGCATGAGCGACGCCGAAATCAAGGACTTCATGGTTGCCCGCTACGGCGACTTTGTGCTGTATCGCCCGCCCGTCAAGGCCATCACCCTGGTGCTTTGGCTGGGCCCGTTTTTGCTGCTGGCGGTGGGCGGCGGCGTTCTGGTCTTTAACATCAGGCGGCGGCGGCAATCTGCTGCCGAACCGGAATTGAGCCAGGACGAACAATCAATGGCGGAATCTCTGCTGCAAACCGACAAAACCAAGGAAACGACATGACCGGATTTCTCATTGTAATTGGCGTACTCATCGCCCTGGGGCTGGCCTTCGTGCTGCCCGCGCTGGTGAAGCAGCACACTGCGGATGACAAGACATCGCGCGCGCAAGCCAATGTGATGATCTACCGCGACCAGCTCAACGAACTGGATGCCGACCTGGCAAACGGCACCCTCAGCGCGGAACAGCATGCGGTCGGCCGGCGTGAACTGGAAAAACGCGCACTGGAAGACACACTGGCTGCGGTCAATGACGTTGCGCCGGAGCATCGCGGGCGCGGACGCTGGGCGCCCATCGCGCTGGCAGTGCTGATTCCTGTCGCCGCCGTGGGGCTGTATCTCAAGGTCGGCACACCCGAGGCCATTGCGCCCATGGCGTCGTCGCCCACTTCGGATGCCGCCGCGTCCGCCAACGCGCAGGGTGGCAGCCCGCACAGCACCTCCTTTGAAAGCATCCGGGCCATGGCCGACAAACTCGCGGCCAGTTTGAAGGACAAGCCCGACGATGGCGCGGGCTGGGCCATGCTGGCGCGCTCCTACAACGTGCTGGGCCGCTATGCCGACGCCGCCGACGCCTATGCCCGCGCCTAAAAACTGCTGCCACCCGATGCACAACTGCTGACCGACCACGCCGATGCGCTCGCCATGTCACAAGGGCAAAAACTCGAAGGCGAGCCGCTGGTCTTGCTGCAGCGTGCCCTGCAAGTCGACCCGGCCAACCTCAAGGCGCTGGCGCTGATGGGCACCGCCGCCTTCGACCGCAAGGACTACAAGGGCGCAATTACTTACTGGGAAAAAGTGGTGAAGGCGTCACCCGCCGATTCGGAATTCACCCAGTCGTTGCAAACCAGCCTGGACGAAGCCCGTGCTTTGGCTGAAGGGCGCACCCCGCCTTCCGCGCTGCCGAACATCATGCCCGCCGCCGCTCCGGAAGCGGCTGCGCCCGCAGCGACTAATGGCAACCCGGGGAGTGGTCAGGTCAGCGGTCAGGTCAAACTGGCACCTGCGCTGGCCGCCAGGGTTACGCCCGGCGATACCGTGTTCGTCTTCGCGCGCGCCGAGAAAGGCCCGCGCATGCCGCTCGCCATTCTCCAGTTGAAAGCGGGCGACCTGCCGACCCGCTTCAGCCTGGATGATTCCAATGCCATGGCGCCGGGCATGAAGCTGTCGGCCTTTCCTTCAGTCATGCTCGTTGCCCGCATTTCGAAGAGCGGCAACGCCAGCGCACAAAGTGGTGACCTGGAGGGCAGCATTGGTCCAGTCAAACCGGGAACGCAAAATCTTCAGATCAGCATCGACCGGGTCATTCCCTGAGCGGTTGCCGTTATTTCAGCAGGATAAAGAGCAAGCCCATACCGATTGCGGCGAGCAGCGCGGCGATGACACCGAGCCAGCGGTTGCGCCCCTGCTGCTGGCGCAGCATCAGTGTGAGCCCGGCCTCCAGTTGCAGCAGCCGGTTTTCGTTCAGGGCCTGATGCGCCAGCCGCGGCAGTTGCGGTAGCAAGGCCGCCCATTTCGGCGCTTCGGTTTGCAGGTTCTTCACCAGCGCGCGCCAGCCCATCTGTTCGCTCATCCAGCGTTCGAGGAAGGGCTTGGCGGTTTTCCACAGGTCGAGTTCGGGGTCGAGCTGGCGGCCGAGGCCTTCGATATTCAGCAGCGTCTTTTGCAATAAAACCAGCTGCGGCTGGATTTCCACATTGAAGCGACGCGATGCCTGGAACAGCTGCAACAGCACGCGGCCGAAGGAAATGTCTTTCAGCGGGCGGTCGAACACCGGCTCGCACACCGCGCGTACCGCCGCTTCGAGTTCGTCCATTCGCGTGTCCGGCGGCACCCAGCCGGATTCCAGATGCGCCAGCGCGACGCCCTTGTAATCGCGGCGGAAGAAGGCGAGGAAGTTGCGCGCGAGGTATTGCTTGTCGACTTCGGTGAGGGTGCCCATGATGCCGAAGTCGAGCGCGATGTACTGCTCGGAACCGGCGCGTACCAGGATGTTGCCGGGGTGCATGTCGGCGTGGAAGAAACCGTCGCGGAACACCTGGGTGAAGAAGATTTCGACCCCGCGTGCGGCGAGCGCCGGAATGTCGGTGCCCGATTCCCGTAGCCGCTCGATCTGGCTGATCGGCACGCCGTCCATCCGATCCATCACCATGACGTCGCGGGCGCAGTAGTCCCAATAGACTTCCGGCACCAGCAGCTGCGGCGAATTACTGAAGTTGCGCCGCAGTTGCGAGCAGTTGGCGGCTTCGCGCATCAGGTCCAGTTCGTCTTCCAGATGCTTCTCGAACTCGTCGACGACTTCGCGCGGGCGCAGCCGGGGGCCATCGGCGAACAGTTTTTCGATCAGTCCGGCGGCAGCGTAGAGCAGTGACACGTCGTGCGCGATCACCGGCGCAATGCCGGGGCGCAGCACTTTGACCGCAACGGCGGTGCCGTTATGCAGTCGGGCGAAATGCACCTGCGCCACCGAGGCGGAGGCGCTCGGCGTGGCGTCGAATTCGGCGAACACCTCAGGCAGCGGTTTTTTGTAGGCTGCTTCCAGCGTGGCGATCGCCTCGATCGAGGGAAACGGCGGCACCCGGTCCTGCAGCTGCGCGAGCTCGTCGGCGATGTCCGGTGGCAGCAGATCGCGCCGGGTGGAGAGCACTTGGCCGAATTTGACGAACAGCGGCCCCAGAGCCTCGAGCGCAAGGCGCAGGCG
>JAAPAA010000024.1 GCA_012274165.1 Thiobacillaceae bacterium | reverse complement strand
CAAGCCCTCGCGCACAAAATGCGCAAACGCGCACTCAAGCTGCGCGGCCGACCCCGCTGCATAGACATCGAAGCGGTGCAAATCCGGGTAATCCCGCGCGATGTTTCCCAGCAGGGTGTCCAGGTCATCGGTCGGCGCATGCGGCGCGTAATTGAAGTTATCCAGTGCGTCCGCCCAGGCACGGCACAGATTGTCCTGATAGTGCCCGGCCGCATCGGCCAGCCAATGCAGATCCATTGATTCCGCCAGTTCCAGTGACATAGCATGCTGGATCAGGCTTTTGATCGGCGCAAAGCCCGCGCCGAACGCAAGAAAGATCACAGGACGCGGCGAATCCTCGTCCAGCACGAAGTCGCCAAACGGCCCTTCCACCTCCACCGTGTCGTTGGCCTGGATCGACGTGAACAACGCCTCGGCAAAGGCGTCGTCAGGGCGGTGCGGAATCTGCACCTCGATATGGCGGTCTTCACAGGGGCAACTGGCGATCGCATAGCGCCCGCTCGCTCCGTTGACGCTGATCGCAATGCTTTGCCCGCCGAGGAAACGCAAGCGCTGGCTGCGCGGCGCCAGAATGTGCAGCGCGGCCATCTGCGGATTGAATATCTCAACCGATTTAACCTTGGCGACAATCTGCTGCATGGGAATATCGCTCGCGCCCGCCACATTCGCCTCAATCACCACATCGTTCACCGGCGCGTACGAACACAGCAGCAGCACGCCCGCATCTTTTTCGCTCTGCTTCAGCACATAGTCGTGGGCATGCACCTTTTTAACCTGCCCCGATACCAGGCGCGCTTTGCACTCGCCGCAATTGCCATTGCTGCAGCCATAGTTGAGCGACACGCCATGGCGCAGCGCAGCTTCCAGCAGCGTCTCGTTTCCCTCAACAAAAAACTCGTGGCCGCTGGGCTGGATCGTGACATGCGCCGACATGATTTTAAGCATCCGCTCCCGCACGATGACGGCCTGCGCCAGGGCCGCGTTCGACGGCATTTCGGCCAGATTGCGCAGCAAAAATGCGCGCACGCTGTGCAGCGCATGGTGCGTTTCGGCGCTCGCGCCTTCATCCAGTTCGTCGATTTTTTCGTCCAGCCAGGCCATCACATTGCCGTAGTGCAGAAGCAAGGCCTGGGCGGCCGCGTAATCGTTGCCCAACTCGTTCAAGCGCGCCGCCAACACATCCTTGTCCGGTAATGCCAGCTCGCGCACCCGCTTGGCGAACGCCCGGTCCTTGATCTCCGCCACCCGGCGAAGCTCTGCGTCGTCGTCCCATTTCACATCGGGAAATGCGCGCAGCAATTCGTCGAGTTCGATCATGCCGTCAAACGTCGCCAGCACGCCGCCGCGGATCATGTCCTGCAGCACATGTCGCGACTGTCCAACCAGCTTGGCGACGCGGGAAAGCGGGAGTAAATGGCTCATGCCGCGATAGTACTCCGCGCTCCCGGCGGACAAAATCGGCAATTCATCAAATTCTGAATTGCCGATTCGCCAGCCGCCCCAGCCCCTACAATCGCGTCATGCCTGCCATCGTTACCCGCCCCTGTCCAGCCGACGCCCGCGCCGCACTCGAACAGTCCGGCCTCGCCCCCACCTGGGCGCGGCTGTACGCCGCGCGCGGCGTCACCCATCCGGAGCAGGTTGCGCACCGCCTGCCGCAACTGCTCGCGCCCGGCGGACTGCTGCACATCGAGCGCGCGGCCGCCTTGCTGGCCGATGCGATCCACGATCAAAAGCGCCTGCTGATCATCGCCGACTACGATGCCGACGGCGCCACCGCCTGCGCGGTCGGGGTGCGCGGCCTGCGCCTGCTCGGTGCGCAGGTCGATTTCATCGTGCCCAACCGGCTCGAACACGGCTACGGCCTCAGCCCCGATATCGTCAAACTGGCCGCCGCGCGCCAGCCCGACCTGCTGGTCACGGTGGACAACGGCATCGCCGCGGTCGAAGGCGTGGCGGCGGCCAACGCACTTGGCATACCGGTGCTGGTCACCGACCATCACCTGCCCGGCGACGCCTTGCCGGACGCCGCCTGCATCGTCAATCCCAACCAGCCGGGCTGCGGCTTCGCGTCGAAAAACCTGGCCGGTGTCGGCGTCATGTTTTATGTGTTGCTGGCGCTGCGCGCCGAACTGCGCCAGCGCGGGATGTATGAACAACATGCCGAACCCGACCTGCGTGTGCTGCTCGACCTGGTCGCGCTCGGCACCATCGCCGACGTAGTGAGGCTGGACGCCAACAACCGCACCCTGGTGGAAAACGGCCTCGCACGGATGCGCGCGGGCAAGGCCGGCGCCGGCGTCAACGCGCTGTTTCGCGCCGCCGGGCGCGACCCCAGCCGCGCCACCGTGTTCGACCTCGGCTTCATGCTCGGCCCGCGCCTCAACGCCGCCGGACGCATCGACGACATGGCGCTCGGCATCGAATGCCTGCTGGCCGACGAGCCCGCTCGCGCGCAACAATTGGCGCAGCAGCTCGACAGCCTCAACCGCACCCGGCGCGATGTTGAATCCGACATGCTGGACGAAGCGCTCGCCATCCTCGCCAGTTTCAACCCCAGCGACAGCCATAGCCTCACCGCCTATCAGCCCGACTGGCATATCGGCGTGATCGGCATTCTGGCCTCGCGTTTGAAAGATAAATTCCATCGCCCCACCGTCGTTTTCGCATCCTCTGAAAACGGTGAACTCAAGGGCTCCGGCCGCTCCATCCCCGGCCTGCACCTGCGCGACGCGCTCGACCTGATCGATAAACGCCATCCCGGACTGATCAACAAATTCGGCGGCCACGCCATGGCCGCCGGTCTCAGCATTCCCGCCGGCCACCACATCGAATTCACCCTGGCGTTCGAAACCGTGGTGCGCGAACTGATCGACCCGGCCGACCTCGAAGGGGTGATCGAAACCGACGGCGAACTCGACGCAGCCGACCACAGTTACGCGCTTGCCGAACAACTCGAACACGCGGTGTGGGGACAGGGTTTTGCCGCCCCGTTCTTCAGCGCCAGCTTCGACGTAGTCGCGCAGCGCGTCGTCGGCGAAAAGCATCTCAAGCTGAAACTGGCGCGCGCGGGCGCCACCTTCGACGCCATGCATTTCTTTCACGCCGACCCGCTGCCCGTGCGCATTCAAGCGGTCTACGCGCTGATGACCAATGAATACAACGGCCAGCAGTTATTGCAGCTCAAGCTGCAACACTGGGAGCCAGTGACAGAACAAACGGAAAGCCCGGGCAAAAAGAGGGCGGGGTAGACATCCCGCCGAAAGGACTACTGGAGGACAAACAGGTGAACTTTGCGCCGCATCGAAGCGTATACATCGCGTGGCGCAAGGCCTTGCTTGAACTTCATAGTCTGCCTGCCCAAAATGACTTTTTGCAGCGGGCAATGCCCGTACGATATGGCCCGTTCGGCTCACCTGTAGAAGTTCAGACTTGAGCAGACAAGACTGTGAAAGCTCAGGTCGTGCTTCTCAGGCATGAATCCGCCTCGAAAGGCAGAAAAGACCGATTCGGAAAACAGACGTGCAAGACTGAAACAATCGAGAAATAGAATAAGGCATGTAGTCATGCGTATTTTCTGACCGTACTCATATGAAGACAATGAGTCTCGCCATGCACCGAACATATTTATTGTTTTTCCTGCCACTGCTTTTGCCGTTGAATAGCGAAGCCCATGCATCACAATCATGTGCCGCAACGGTGAGCGAATTGGGGATGATGTTCGGCAATCAGGCCTTCCCACTGAAATGGGAAGAGACCACGATGGATGACGGGAAACCCCTGGTCATGTCAATTGTTGAAAACAACGGTTCTCTTTTGCTGACATTCAACAAAACCGGAGAGGGCCTTTGGGCAGAGAGCCTCGGTGTCATTTGTAAAACAGGCACGGATTTCGAAGCCCGGTTTTCCGGGAAGCAGATTCGCTTGGGGCCGGCGGCCCACTGGATTTTGCGAAATGCATTAAAAGACGGTGGCAAATTCACATTGACGAAGCTCGGGGCAGAGCAGTTGCGTATAGCGACAAGCGGTTGGAGTGGGACTTTCTCGCCCGCAGCAAAGTAGATCGTTCCTGTATATCCGGCAGGACTCCGCCAATGGGCAGGGCCATCTCATCAAACAGGACGTCATAAACGCTCCCTCTCCCAGAAAACACGACAAAAGAAGTAGGGATTGGCTCAGCTTCGGATTTCTTCGAAACAATGAGCTTTTGTAATTGCCTTGTCATCTGAGCATCCAACAATCCAAGTCGGCAATATCGATTGCCGCGTCGGCGTCTTCAAGGCCATGTCGTAGTGAGGATGTGACGCCATTAACTTCCTAACCTGTGGAGAATTAAATCGTGCGAAAACTCATCCTTCCAATGATGTTGGGCGCAAGCGTGTTCGCGACCACCACACCAGCCCAGGCTTTTCAGTCCCATGACAAGGAGTCGCACGGCGTGCTCAGCATCGCCGTATATGGTGACTCTCCCTATGGCGTCAATAACGCTGACACAGCCCAGTTGGAGGCAACCCCGACGTTCATCAAGACGATCAATGATGATTCCGACGTCTCGCTGGTCCTCAACGTGGGCGACATCCACTCCGGCAAGCAGACTTGCTCCCTGGCCTACGATAAGTCGATCTATGACCTGTGGAGCGCGTTCCAATCCCCCGTTGTGTATACCCCGGGCGACAACGAATGGACCGATTGCCACAAGAGCAAAGAAGGTGGACTCGACCCGCTTGATAACCTGGGTTATATCCGTGACATCTTCTTCACAACCCCCGGCAACGCTATCGCCGTTGACAAGCCGGTGCTGTCCCAGTCCGAGAACTACGATGCGAACTACCCGAGCGACGCCGAATACGTCGAGAACGTGATGTGGGAGCAGTCCAAGGTCGTGTTCGTGACCTTGAACGTCCCGGGTGGCTCGAACAACGACGAAGATAATTGGCATGGTCTCGATCGCACGCAAGCGCAGACCGACGAGATACTGAAGCGCACCAGCGCTGACCTGCGCTGGCTTGACAAAGCCTTTGCCCTTGCCAAGACGAATCACGCCAGGGCCGTGGTGATCCAGCTTCAGGCCGACATGTGGGATCTCGACGGCACGGCCACGAAGGACCTGCACATCGCCAACTACCGGCAGTTCATCGACAGTATCGCGCTGCACACGACAGTTTTTGGCAAGCCGGTTCTGCTCCTGAACGGTGACTCCCACGGCTACCGTTCAGATAATCCGCTGGTCCAGGGTGCGCCATGTGTCACCGAAAATGGCAGCACGGAAGTGGCTTGCAGCGACGATGCCTACGCCACACAGCCAAACGGTTACAACGTGAAGAACTTCCACCGCATAACGGTGCACGGCAGCGTTGCCCCGATGGAGTGGGTCAAGCTCATGGTCAAGCCGGGTGACAATGATGGCCGTGCCGGCGCGAACGCCTTCGGCCCATTCGATTGGAAGCGCATGATTCAGGCGTTGCCTCCGGCGCCGTAAGTCGCCTCCGGGCATCCCGCGCGCGACGGGCATTCCACCGCGCGCGGATAACTGCCTCGAAATCCCTCTGTTACCTGCACGTCGTCGAATCCGCTTCTTCTTTTAGAATCCCCGTCATCCCCATTCATTTTCAAGCTGATTTCGTCGGTCGCGACTTGGTTATCCGTCCGGTAACCGACCACTGGACATAGGCAGGAAATCTCGCCGAACGGCAGACTTCTGTATTTCTCAACGGCAGAACACGATAGCGGCCGCATGCCTCCTAGAATCATAATTACTTAACAACCTGGTGGCGAACCACCTATTCAAAAAGTATGGATGCGATTAAAGACCTAATGGACCCTCTGAAAGCATGGAAAGCCGACGACGGCACCGTGCTGACATTGCGTCGGCTGACTGAATCGGACACGCAAAGACTGATTGCTTTCGTCAAGGGCCTGTCCGTTTCCGCGCGCTACTTTCGTTTTGGGCAGGGTGACTATGATCCAGGGCTGGACGATGCCCTGCGGGTATGCAGGCTTGATCCGGAACAGGGAGTGCACCTCATCGTCGTGACACCCGTGGACGCTGGAGAGACCACTGATTGACCGGGTCAGGGAATGGCATGCGAATGTGCTTGGCAATCAGTAGCCAAGAGACTTCCTTTAAAACAGAATATTGTTGTCTATAATTGTGGAAAGTTAGTCGGTTGTGCGGGTAACTTCATGGCAACTTCAAATCATATCGAGCTGGAGCCGGCGCATCTCAGTGCCATCCAGGCGCTGGCCGACGAAACGCATCGACCGGTGGACGTCGTCAACAGGATTTACGCCGAGACATTCGAAAGGCTGAGTTCAGAAGCGCGAATCAAGGAATACCTGATCCTGCTCACTTCCAAAACTGTACGTGACGAATTACGACATTCAAGTTCAAGAACGGGCGAATAGCTTTCGGATCGATAAGGAATCCAAGGATCACAATTAAAATCAATGCGTTTCCCCATTCCCCAGACAGTAGGGTATCGGCTTTTGCTCGAAGACCAGATAGTCGTGGTTATTGCCTTGGCCGTCTCCTCATGGTCAGTAGCGCTCGTTCGGGGCTGATCCTTAATACAGACATTCGAGAGCAGCCAGTCGCAGTGTGCAAGTGACAGGCCGAACAACGGGAGTTCATGGCTCGCACCTGAACTGTTTGCTTGGGGTCGATTTAGACTAGCGGGCAAAGCAAACCTGACACATGCTGGCAGATCAAGTCCGAGCTTCTACAGCTCACCATAGCGGCAACTTTGCGCTTCAGCCGCCGGGTGGCTTGATCAACTTTTGCTCATCCAGTTTGTCCCGGTATTCTTCCAGCAGATTTTCCGTTTCCACTTGCTTGATCCCGGTAAAGGGATCGCTTTGCGCCAGGGTTTCGCCGCAGGTTTTATGTTCGAAGCGGTCCATCAGCGACCGTCCTACCTTGTAGAGCGCCAGGTTTTTGTTTTCGCAAGCGCTGATCTCACGCTCATTGCTGCTCTTGAGCGCTTGCAGATTGTTTTTATCCGTGGTGGCCTGTTGCAGCGCCCGAGTCATCTCATCCAGACGCTTGCGCGTGTCGGCCAGCTGCTGTGCGGTGGCGCCTGCTTCTGCTTTGGCGAGCGCAAGTTCCTTTGCCTGCGACGACTGCTGCTGCTTGCCCGCCTTGACTTCACGTTGCAGGCTCGCCGACTGGCCTTCTGCCGCTTTCGATGCCGCCTGGGATTTCCCCAGATCCTCGGTCAGCCTGGCGCTCTCCTGTTCCAGCGTGGCGATTTGCCCTTGCGCCTGCGCAAGCTGTTGTTGCATGCGATGCAAGGCCTCGCGTTCACGCCCGGCTTTTTTATCGCTAGCCCCGGCATGCAGGCTGACCCCGGCCATGCACAGCAGCAGGATCAGCGACAGCAAAGCCGAACGCGTTGGCATCGCGGCTCTCGCCGATGCAGCTGAATTTTGTGTGATTTGATTCATCGTTAAATTCCAGAAACTGAACACAGCGTATCTCCCTGCGGCGTCACGATCAGAAGCCGCCCCGATTCACCAGCATGACCGCGATGTCCTGATGCTCTTTCGCCCAGTACAGCGGCCGATTGCCATTGCGATCCAGCAGGTTGGGGTCGGTGCCTGCTTCCAGCATCTGCACGACGATCTCCCTGTAACCCTCCTGAACAGCAATCCCCAGACTGACCCGGCCTTCGCGATTCCAGATCGTCATGTCGGGCTGATACGCCAGCAGCTCGTGCACTGTGTCCGTGCGATGCATGAGGGTGGCGGCGATAATCGGCGTGTTGCTGTCGCTGCTTTTAAGGTCGACATCCGCACCGGCCTTCAGCAGCATGCGCACAATCCGGGTCTGTCCGCGCAACGCGGCCATGCCCAGCGGGGTAAAGCCGCGCCCCTTCAGGTTCGGGTTGGCCCCGGCTGCCAGCAGCATGCGCGTCATGTCGATATTGCCGAGCAACACCGCATGCATCAACGCGTTTTCGCCCCACTGATCGACCCGTGCATTGGGGTTGACGCCCTGCTTCAACAAGGCTTCCACCTGCTTGAGATCGTTGCCCGCTGCGGCGGCAATCAACTCGCTCTGTTTGCCTTCGGCATAGACCGGCTCGCGATCGTTGGCCGTTCGATTGATACGGGAAAACTCGATCGGCTCGTAATGGACGCGCGCTTCGGGCGCGAGTGGCAACGGCGCAGGCAGCAACCAGTCATCGCGCTCCATATCGAAAGCCCATCCCGGCCCGCTCGCCAGCAGCGCCGCCAGCAGCCAGCACGCAAGCCGCGGACTTGCGCTGCGCCGTTCAGAACCTGGCATTGAAATCCACCTGCAGCACATCGACACCGAACGGGTCGCCGTCGATCTGGTCCGCCGACAGCCATCGTGCAGTCAACCAGGTATTGCGGTCGATGCCGTATTGGCCGCCGATGAAGAAGCCCTTGCTATTGGTTCCACCCAGGCGGAAATCGGAATCGGCAAACGCATCCAGCACCGCATCGCGTTCCAGATAGCGATACCCCAGGCTGGCCTGCCAGTCGCCCTGGTTCTGGATCAATGGCCATCCCACCGTGACCTTGCTCTGCCAGCCCAGCGTCCTGGCTTGCTGCGGACCAGATGCCAGCAGGCCATTCACCTTGGCCGCGTCATAGCCGACGTTTTTCACCACATCGCCATCCAGAATCACGTGCACCGGTTCGAATTGCGCCAGATCCACCGTGGCGGTCAGGTTGACCAGCGAGTAATCGGCGGCCAGCCCATAAAGATCAGCATACGACGGTTCATTTGGTGCCACCTGAAACCGCGTATTGCCTTTCTGTTTGGCATTTAATACCGAGCCAGAATAGTCATAAAACCCGTCGACATTTGGGTCTGCGACCGCAGCAATGTTCTGATAGTCGTAATAAGTCAGACCAAAGCGCCAGCGGGTATCCGCATCCATTTTCCAGTCCAGCCCGGCCTGCGCTGCGAACAGCCACTTATCGGCCGCCAGATTGATGGAAGACGGTTGCACGTCCTGCAAGGGGAATGCGCCCACGGTAAAGAACGGCTTGGCATCGCTGTCGCTACGTACCCATGGGGTGAACGTGGCCGCTACACCGTCGAAATTTAGATCGTCATCCCACACCAGGTCGGTGCTGAAAAAAGGATTGGGCATGCGGCCACCCCAGACGGTCAGCCAGTCCCACGGTTGGGCTTTGACAAAAGCCCGATCCAGCACCAGTGAATATTTATTGAAATCATTCCCCAAGGCCTGGTTGGTAGAAACCGGATTGGTCGTGTTGCCTGTGGTGATGCGGAAACCGGCGGATACCCCGTCCGTCACTTTTGCCGCCAGCGCAAGACGCGCCCGCACCAGCAACAGTTGATTGTCTGTTTCGGTGTTAATCGGATCATAAGGAATGGAGCTACCCAGTCCATAAGGTTCAGATAGAAAAGCCCAACCGGGCGCATTGCCGTTTGCGTAGTAGTTGCCCTGGGCGCGCAGCCTGAAATCACCCGACCACTTCAGGCGATCGACCCATTCCGGCACCGCGTTGACATTGCCCCACTGCTCGGTCTTGGCCTGCGCCACCACTTCCTGACGAATCTGCTCGCGAATCTCGCGCTTCACGTTTTCGGGGATATAGGGCACCCGCACCACGCCCGCAGCCGTCTCGGCCTTGGCGTTGGCCACGGCCTGCGCCTGGCCGGTTTGCCTGGCCTGCTTGAGCAGGTCTTTGGCCGCCTCTTCGGTGAGGATGCCCTTGGCCACCAGCGCATCGACAATCGCCAGCGTCGTCGCCCGCAACGCTTCCAGCTGCTCGCGCTCATCGGCGTGTGCAGCGGGCACCGCCAGCGCCAGACTCAGGGCCATCACCAGGGTTTTAATTTTCATCGTATTCATACATCGCTCGTCAAAATGCATTCTTGAAATTGGATAGAGCCAGGCACACTCAGCGCGACACCACGCGCAAGCGCACCGGTTGCGGAAGATCGCCCGGCATGGGTTCACGCAGCGTGATCAGCAAAATTTCCTGACGCAGCGCTTCATCCAGTTCGCTGTCGCCAGTTCCCTTGTCGATCAGCACCCGGCTGACGCCGCCCGCCGGGTTGAACCAGATTTGCGCCGACACCTGGTAATCCTTGCCCTGCAAGCGCTTGGCGCGTTTCAGGTCGTCTTCCAGCTGGCGCGAAATCAGGCGCGAATACCAGTTGCGCCGCTCGTCGCCCACCGGGCCGCCGCCGATGCCGATACCACTGCCCGCTGCCAGATCGGTCGCCATCCCGCCGGCCGGCCCATCGGGGATGCCGCCCGCAGGCGGCGGGGGCGCATCGGGCGGCGTCGGCTGCGGTTGGTCCAGCTTGATTGCTTCTTTCGGCTGCTCGATTTTTTCCGGCTCCGGCGGCTTTTCTTCCGGCGGCTTGGGAGGCGGCGGTTGAACCAGGGAAATCGTCTGGATCATGTGGGGCTTCGGTTGACCCGAATCGTTGATGAACCCCATCACCATCCAGATCACCCCGGCAGTAAAAATCGCCATGAACAGCAGGCCGCCGATAAGCGGCAAACGGCTGCGCAAGGATCGCTTGTGAGTCGGCATGGATACGCTGGCTTACTTCGGCTGCTTGGCGGTCACCAAACCCAGCTGCGTAATATCCAGGCGGCCGCACAAATCCATCACGTCGATCACTTTTTCATACGCAATCTTGGAATCGCCCTTGATCACCACCGGCAAATCCGGCGTGATCGCCTTGAAGCTGCGCAGGCGGCTTTCCAGTTCGGCCATGCTGACCGGATAGGTATCAAGATAAATCTGTCCGGCCGCGTCGATGGTGACCGCCTTGGTTTTGGGCTTGGCCAGGCTCGGCGTATTGCTGGCCTTGGGCAAGTTGACCTTGATGCCCTGCACCGAAGCTGTCGTCATGATGATGAAAATGACCAGCAGCACATACGCCAGATCGAGCATCGGCGTGATGTTGATGTCGTCATAGGCCTTGCGGCCGCCACCTGCCTGCATCGTCCTGGCTCCCTCTTCCGCCGCTTATTCCGCCGCCCGCGCGAGCTCCGAGCGATCGTGCTGCATCTCGGCGAGGCGCGTGATCAGCCGGTCGACGAACACACGCATGTCGTCGGCCAGCTTGGTGATCCGGCCGTTCAGGTAATTGTATCCGAATAGCGAGGGGATCGCCGCCGCGAGACCGGCGATCGTCGCCAGCAGCGCCGCCGCGATACCCGGCGCGATGGCGTTGACGTTGACGTCGCCTGCCATCGCGACGCCGCCGAACACGGTCATCACCCCGATCACCGTGCCGAGCAGACCGATGAACGGCCCGCCCGAGATCGCGATCGTCAGCAGCACCATCGCCGCGTCGAGCTTTTGATTCTCGCCGACGACCTGTGCGT